>JBDTMY010000063.1:0-14303 GCA_039934015.1 Chloroflexota bacterium
CCGCCGTCCAGCGGAGTGGTGTGTGAGGGGTCTGGCGTTCCTGGTCAGTTGTGTCGTTCTGCTTGCCGCGTGCGCGGGCGCCCCCGTCAGGCCCACGCCTGCCGATGGCGACACGACCGACCTGGTCGCGGCACCCACCGCCGCCGCTCTGCCCACGCCGTCGCCGACCGCGCAGCCGACCGCCGCACCCCGCCTCTATGCCAAGCTCCGCGTGTTCGTCGCATCCGAGAACACCGATCAGGTGTGGGTCCTCGAGGGCGCGCCCGATGCGCAGTTCGCGCTCGTGGGCAAGATCCCGGTCGGACGCATGCCGCATCAGCTCTCGGTGTCGCCTGACGGGAAGTTCGTCGCGGTCAACAACCGGATGGCGAACACGACATCGGTCATCGATCCGGTCGCGATGAAGGAGATCGTCCGGCTTTCGGTGGGGAAGCAGCCGCACGGCATCCTGTGGTCGGCCGATGCGAAGACGCTGTTCGTGGCGCACGAGCGGGACAATTACATCTCTCGATTCGAAGCCGGCACGTGGAAGTCGCTGCCGCCACTGATGGTCGGCGTTCCGCAGCACGTCCTCGCGATGAACAAGGCGCGTCCGAACGAGCTGTGGTTCACGGTCACGAACTCCAATGAGAACGATCACCTCCGCTCCTACGACCTCGACACGAAGCAGATCGCGCGCGTGAAGGTCAACGACGTCCACGACGCGTACTTCACACCCGACGGCAGTGAGCTCTGGTCGAGCTCGTCAGGATTCCTCGACAAGCCGTCCGACCGCATGATCATCTACGACCCGCTCACGAAGACGGTCAAGCAGGAGATCCATCTGAAGGGCCGCTATCCGTTCCACACGCTCAAGCTCTTTCAGGACGGCGTGTACTACCCGAGCAACACGAGCCTGATGGTCCTCTCAGACCATCTCGGGCCCTCACTGGTCTGGGTCGATTGGCGGGAGCGGAGCATCCTCGGCGAGACCAAGCTCGGGCAGCAGCCGTTCCATTCCACCTACGACGTCGAGGGCGACCGGATGCTCGTGACCACGAACGTCGATGGCATGGTGAACGTGATCGACATGAAGACTCGCCAGGTCGTGCAGAAGCTGCCCGTGACCAAGGCGCACGGCATCGCGTCGGTGGGGATCGCCGCGCCCTAGTCTTGCGTCGCGATGCTCATGCGTCTTTTGGCGGTCGTGTTCAACGCGTTCCCGGTGCGTTGGCAACGGCGCTTCATGTCGGCCGCGAATGACCGTTTCCTCGTTGGCGTCACAGGGCTCGGAGTCGACGACACGGGCCAGGTCCTGCTCGCGCGGCATCGCTTCGGCGCACCGCAGTGGCGATTCCTGGGCGGCTTCCTGCATCCGCGGGAGCGGGTCGAGGATGCGCTCGCGCGCGAGATCCGCGAGGAGACCGGCCTCGTCATCGAGGTCGGACCGGTCCTCGAGGTCGTGACCGGCCATCACTGGCAGCGCGTCGAGGTCGTATTTGCGTACCGCGTGAGCGGCGGGAACGTTGCCCTCACCAGCGAGATCGAGGAGCTGCGCGGCTTCATGCCGGACGCGCTCCCAGAGGTACGCGCCGATCAGCGCGGACTCATCGAGCGGCACGCGGCGGCCGCGATCAAGTGGGCCGCACGATGAAGGTCGGTCGTGCCCTAGCTCATTGAGGACCTCACCTAGCTACGCGTCGCCCAGAGCGGAAATGATCTCTCTGATGTGCTGGTAGTGCTCGAATTCGTGCTCGAGCAGGCGGCGCATCACGCGCTTCGTCGTCCAGCGCCGGCCATTGATCGTGTGGTCGCGCCAATCGTCCGGCTCCATGACGCTGAAGCGCTGGACGATGATGCGGTGCACCGCTTGATAGGCGCTGAACGGATCGTCCGGCCATTTCTCGAGACGGGAGAGCAGCGCGATGTCGGTCGTCATCATGTGCTCCACCGCCTGTCGCACGCTCCAGGTCGCGTCATTCGGAGCCTTCTCCATGAGATCGGGCGTGAGCTTCTTCACCAGGGCGATGACCGCGGCGCGCGAAGCCTCGTATCGATGGAGGAAGTCGCGGAGCTCGTGCTCCTCGAACGGCTGATCCTCGCCGGGTACGAGCGGCGGATCCTCCAGCTCCCCAATGGGAAGGGTGGCCGGGTCGATGTCCTTCCAGTGATCGATCGCGACGCCGTGTGCCTCGAGCAGCGCGCGGTATTCGCCGAACGCGCGTCGCGCGTTCGCGACCGCGTCGTCGCTCGTCTTGCCGGAGGCGATGCAACCCGGAAGGACCGGGATCGTCGCAAGGAAGTACCCCTCGCTCGGGTTCGTCACGTAGATCTTCGCTTCGGTCACAGCGCCATCCACACCTTCTGACCGCAGTCCGGGCGCAGCGAACGTTCCACGCCGTTCACACTGACGCGCAGCAGACCGGGACGCTGTTCGATCATCTCGAGCGTCACGGCGGGACGTACGCCCTGCGTGTCGAGGTACTCGAGGAAACCCGGCTCGTGCTCGAATTGATCGGGGATCCTCTCGACGATCGCGCGCTCGCCGACGGCGAGGCGCTCGAGCGGTCGCGTGGGACGCGGAGTCGTGCCCGGCATCGGATTGCCGTGCGGACACGTTTGGGGATCGCCGAGCACACGCACCAGACGCTCTTCCATCTCCGGCGACATCGCGTGCTCGAGGCGTTCGGCTTCCTCGTGTGTCTTCCACCATTCGTACCCGAGGAGGTCGACGAGCATGCGCTCCGCGAGCCGGTGGCGGCGGATGATCGAGCTGGCAGCGGTCAGCCCGCGCTCCGTCAGGCGCACTTCCTTGCGCTCGTCCAGCCGGACCAGCCCGTCCCGTTCGAGGCGATGCACCATCTCGGAGACCGCGGCCGGCGAGATCCGAAGGAACTCCGCGAGGCGCGCGCCGATGACCTGGCCGCCCTCGTCGGCGAGGGTGTAGACGGCCTGGAGGTATTCCTCGGTCGCTGGCGAGGTGTGCGTCGTCATTCTTGACCTGCCAGGTCGGAAATTGTTAGGCTCACCTTAGGTCGGACTGGCCCCACTGGGTCGGAAGGCGAGTATCGCACCGGGGAGATCGAAGTGAGCGCGGGCGACATCAGCGCGTTGATCATCAGCCTACGGGAGGGCGTCGAGATGGCCCTCGTCGTCGGCATCGTCCTGGCGTACCTCGGTCAGGTCGGCGCGCAGGGTGCCCGCAAGTGGGTGTGGGCCGGCGCGCTCGCCGCCACCGCTGTGAGCCTTCTTGCGCTCGGGATCCTCAACGCGCTGAACGCCGAATTCGAAGGCGCCACCGAGCAGATCTTCGAGGGCGTCACGATGCTGCTTGCGACGGTCTTCCTCACCTGGATGGTCTTCTGGATGCTCCGCAACTCGCGTTTCCTGAAGTCGGAGCTCCAGCGCGGCGTCCAGGGTGTGCTCGAACGGGGCGGCGCGGCGTGGGGCCTCTTCTTCCTCGTGTTCTTCGCGATGGTGCGTGAAGGGGTAGAGCTCGCACTCCTCCTGTTCGCCGCGCCCGGCGAGGGCAAGCTGGTCGGATCGGTCGTCGGTCTCGCGCTCGCCGCGGGAGTCGGGGTCCTGATCTACGCCTTCGGGCGCCGGATCGACCTGCGCACGTTCTTCAAGGTCACGACGGTCATCCTGATCCTGTTCGCCGCGGGCCTCTTCGCGCATGCCGCGCACGAGTTCGCTGAAGCCGGCCCGCTCGCGGCCATCGAGGGCCCGAAGCTGTGGAGCACGAAGGCCATGCTCGATGACGAGTCGGGACTGGGTGCGATCCTCCGCGCGTTCCTCGGATATCAGGACGAGCCGACCGTCCTGGAGCTTGTCGCGTACGCGGGCTACTTCGTCGTTGTGTGGCTGCTCTCGAAGACCAATCTCACCCGCCAGCCGCTCCGCGCGGCAACGGAGGCGCGGCGCACGGCCTGATCAGCCTCCGTCACCACAACGCGGGCGCCGTAGCGACGTTCTAGATTTAGCCCACATGTTCACCAAGCAGATCGGCATCGACCTCGGCACGGCCAACATCATCGTGTACGTCCGCGGCAAAGGCATCGTCCTCACGGAGCCATCCGTGGTCGCGCTGGCGCACGAGGATGGCGCGACAGGGCGTCCCCGCATCGTCGCGGTCGGCGAGGAAGCGCGCCTCATGCTGGGCCGGACGCCCGGGAACATCACCGCACTCAAGCCCATGCGCGACGGCGTGATCGCCGACTACGTGATCACGGAGCACATGCTCAAGCACTTCATCGACAAGGTCTGCGGTCGCGTGCGCATCTTCCATCCGGAGCTGATGATCTCGGTGCCGTCAGGCGTGACGAGCGTCGAGCGCCGTGCCGTCAAGGACGCGGCCGTACGCGCGGGCGCGCGTGTCGCCAATCTCATCGAGGAGCCGCTCGCCGCGGCGATCGGCGCGAACATCCCGATCTCAGGACCGAGCGGGAACCTCATCATCGGCATCGGCGGCGGCACCGCGGAGATCGCCGTGATCTCCCTCGGCGGGATCGTCGTGTCACGCAGCGTTCGCGCGGCCGGCAACAAGCTCGACGAGGCCATCGCGAATTTCGTGCGCAAGCGCTACAACCTCATGATCGGCGAGCGCACGGCCGAGGACGTGAAGATCCAGATCGGTTCCGCGATGCCGATGGATCAAGAGCTCACGATGGAGGTCCGAGGACGGGATCTCATCGCCGGTCTCCCGCGGACCATCACCATCGGAAGCAACGAGATCACCGAGGCCATGGATCCCGTGCTGCAGCAGATCATCACCTCGGTGAAGGCTGTGCTCGAAGAGACCCCGCCGGAGCTGGCGTCGGATGTCATCGACAAGGGGATGGTCCTGTCCGGCGGCGGCGCGCTGCTCCGCAACATGGACAAGCTTCTGACGCAGGTCACCGGAGTCCCCTGCTACGTCGCGGAGAATCCGCTGTATTGCGTCGCGAAGGGCACCGGCCTGGCGCTCGAGCACATCGACTTCTTCCGCAGAAGCCTCGTCGCTGTCCGTTAAGTAAGGTCGTGTCCGGGCGGGTCGACGTGCTCGGCGTGGGCTTCGACCGCGTCCATCTCGCCGCAGCGGTGGAACGCATCCTGCGCCGCCTCGACGCTGGTGAGCGGACTTTCGTGATCACGGCGAACCCGGAGTTCGTCATGCTCGCCCGCCGCGAGCCCGAGCTTGCGCAGCTCGCCCGGGACGCTCACCTCGTGGTCGCCGACGGGAGCGGCATCGTCGCCGCGTCGCGTCTTCTTGGGGATCCGTTGCCGCGAGTACCCGGGCGACTGCTCGTCGATGCGTTGGTGCCGCATCTCGCGCAGCGGCGCTCGCCGATCTTCTTCCTCGGCGCGAGTCCCGGTGTCGCCGAGCGTGCCGCGGCGGAGCTGCGCCGTCGCGCACCCGGTCTCGTCGTCGCCGGCGTGCACGCCGGTTCGGCGGAGCCGGAGCACGACGCCGCATCCGTCGCACGCGTGCGCGATACCGTGGCGCAGGTCCTCTTCGTCGCGTACGGCATGCCGAAGCAGGAGCGATGGATCGCGCGCAATCTCTCCGCTCTGCCCGCGGTGCGCCTCGCGATCGGGGTCGGCGGGGTATTCGATCAGCTCGCGGGCCTCCAGAAGGTCCCGCCGGCCGCGCTCCATGCGGTCGGCCTCGAGTGGCTTTGGCGCCTCGCCCGCGAGCCCTCGCGCTGGCGGCGGCAGCGCGTCCTCCCGTTGTTCGCGCTGCTGGTGCTGCGCAGACGTCTGTTCGGCCGATGAACCTCGCGCTCGCGCACGAGTACTTCGCAGCGCGCGGCGGCGCCGAGCGCGTCGTTGATGTTCTGCACGCGATGTGGCCCGACGCGCCGGTGTACACGTTCTTCCACGACCGTCGGCGCTACGGCGACCTCGCGGGCTGGGACCTTCGCACGAGCTTTCTGCAGCAGTTCCCCATCGGTGGCGGCGTGCATCGCGTCCTGCTGCCGCTCTATCCGAGCGCCGCGCGACGGATCCGCGTTACCGACGAGACCGATCTGGTGCTCGTGTCGACGAGCGCGTTCATCAAAGGACTGCGACTGCCCGAGCACACGGTCGAGGTGGCGTACTGCCACTCGCCCACCAGATATCTGTGGGACTGGAGCGACGAGTACCTGCGCGAGGAGGTCCCGGCCCCGCTGCGCGGACCGGTCGGCGAGCTGCTGGCCCGTCTGCGAGAGACGGACCGCGCGTTCGCGACGCGTGTCGATCGTTGGATCGCGAACTCGCACGTGGTCGCCGGCCGCATTCGCCGCTATTACGAGCGCGAGAGCGAAGTGGTGCACCCGCCCATCGACGTCGATGCGTTCACCGCACAGCGCGTGCGCGGCGACTTCTGGGTCTACGTCGGACGACTGTCCGCCTACAAGCGCGCCGACATCGCCGTGCGCGCGTTCGCCACCCTCGGCATGCGCCTCATCGTGGTGGGCGAGGGCCGCGAGCGCGCCTCGCTCGAGGCGATCGCGCGCGACAACGTCGCGTTCGCCGGTCGCCTTGACGACGCCACGCTGCGTCAGCTGCTCGGGTCCGCGCGTGGCCTGATCTTCCCGGCTGAGGACGACTTCGGGATCGTGTGCGTCGAAGCGCTCGCATCTGGCGCGCCGGTCGTCGCGCTCGCGGCTGGGGGTGCGCCTGAGATCGTGCGTGACGGCATCGACGGCGCCCTCGTGCCGACCGCCGACGCCGACGCGTTCGCGGAGGCGGTGCTGCGCGTCGAGCGCCGGTCGTGGGACGTCGAGGAGCTGCGCGGCTCCGCGCGCCGTTTCGATGTGTCACGATTCCGAGACCGCATTCGCGCGATCGTCGACGATGCACTCGCGCGCGGACGGACGACACAGGGGACCGCATGAGCAAGATCAGGGTCGACATGCACACGCACAGCGAGTACTCGCCGGACAGCCGCACGCCCATTCGCGTGCAGGCCGCCGCGGTCAAAGCCGCAGGGCTCCACGTCGTCT
This sequence comes from Chloroflexota bacterium, assembly GCA_039934015.1. Lineage (GTDB taxonomy): Bacteria > Chloroflexota > Limnocylindria > P2-11E > P2-11E > CF-39. The sequence goes on from JBDTMY010000063.1 coordinate 6,948, forward strand.
GCGCCACCGATCACAACACCATCGAGGGCGCGCTCCGGTTGCGCGAGCTCGCCGATGGCTTTCGGGTGATCGTCGGCGAGGAGGTCAGCAGCCGGGACGGCGAGATCGTCGGCCTCTTCCTGGAGAAGGCGGTCCCGCGCGGGCTGAGCGCGGAGGAGACGATCTCCCGTATCCACGATCAGGGCGGGCTGGTCTCCGTGCCGCATCCGTTCAGCCGCAATCGCACATTCCACATCCGGCGTTCGGCCCTCGAGCGCGTGTGGAAGGACATCGACTGCATCGAGGTCTTCAACGCGCGTGAAGCGTTCTCGGGGGACAACCTCCGCGCGGCCGCGTTCGCCAAAGAGAGGGACCTTCCTGGCGCCGTCGGTAGCGACGCTCACCGCGCGTCGGAGATCGGGCGCGCGTGGGTCGAGGTCGAAGACTTCGTCGGCCGCGACGACTTCATCGCTGCGCTCCGCGAGGGCAGCGTGATCGGGAAGCTGACGGGTAACTACATCCATGTCCTCACGCGTCTCGACGTACTGCGAAAGTGGTGGACGCGACGGCGAACGAAGATCCGCACTTGAGGCGTCCCCCAGGGGCGCAGCGCGACGACGCGGCACATGTCGAGGACCCGACCATCGAGCAGCTCGCCGAGGTCGCGGGTCATACCGACGACATCGCCGTACGGCGGCAGCTCTTCGGGATGCGCGAGCTCATCTCGACCATCATCCCGCTCGTCCTCATCGCCCTCTTCGCGGGCCGCGTCGACTGGGGCGAGGCCGCGGGCACGATCTCGCGATCGAACATCTTCCTCGTCGGCTGCGCGCTCGCCGTCTACTACGCGACGTTCCCCCTGCGAGCGCTCCGCTGGGCGCGGCTCCTGCGCGAGGGCGGTCTGGACGTGGGGTGGCGCGACCTTGTGCGGATCCTGCTGCTCGGCTGGTTCGTCAACAGCCTGGTTCCCGCGAAGCTGGGGGATCTGTACCGCTCGTACCTGGTGAAACGAAAGTTCGGCATCTCGCTGTCGCGAACGGTCGGCGTCGTGGTGGCGGAACGGCTGCTCGACCTCGTCGTCGTCTTCGGCCTTCTCGTGGTCGGCGGGTACGTGGCATTCGGTCGGACCGTTCTCGCAGATCTCTGGATCGTCTACGTCACGGGCGCGGTGCTCGCTCTGCTCATCGCCGTCGGGCTCGTCGCCATCTACGCGCTCGGTCCCAGGATCGCCCGCTTCTTCCCGAACGAGGTGCGCCGTATCGGACGCCTGTTCCGCGAAGGCGTGCTGCACAGCTTCCGGGCGCTGCCGTTCGCAGGCGCGCTGACCCTGATCATCTGGGGCGCCGAGGCGATGCGCCTGATGTTCGTCCTGTGGGCACTGGGGCTCGAGCTGCCTGCCTCGGGCATCGTGTTCGTCGCGGTCGCGACGTCGCTCCTCACCACCGTTCCGCTGACGCCGGCCGGTTTCGGTTTCGTGGAGATCGCGATGGTGTACGTCCTCACCGAAGGATTCGGCCTGTCGCAGTCGAGCGCCGTCGCAGTCGCCGTCCTTGACCGTGCGGTCAGCGTCTTCTCCGTCATCGTCGTCGGCGCGATCGTCTACGTCCGCTCGGATCGCTCGGAGAGAGTCGGAGGCTAGCAGCAGGTTCGGACAGCCGCCGTCCGCCGCGCGCCAGTAGACTCGCGGCCATCCGACCCCTACTCGCTATTTCGGCAGCGGCACTCATCGTTCGTATCGCCAGCGCGGTCATCGTGGCGCAACCCGGCTACACCGACGCCTATTACTACTCCGTCGTCGCGAGCCGCCTCGCGCACGGCGAGGGCCTCAGCGCCGACTTCATCTGGAACTTCCTCGAGGCCCCCGACTTCACGGCGCTCCCGGTGGCCAGCCATCGCTTCTGGGTGCCGCTCGCGACGACGCTGCAGGCGGGCGGCATCGCGCTCCTCGGCGGGTTGCTGGGCGAGTTTCGCGCCGCACAGGCGGCGGTGATCGCCGTCGCCGCGGTCCTGCCGGCCGCGACGTACGCGGCCGCGCGCTCGCTCTCCGTCTCGCCTCGGTACGCCCTGGCCGCGGCCGCGGCCGTCGGGCTGGGCGGCGTCTTCGCGCCGGGCTGGGTGGCGGCCGATTCGTTCGCACCCGCGGCGCTCATCGGCACGCTCTTCTTCCTCGCGTTCGCGCGCGCGGCCCGTGGCTCGGTCGGAGCCGGCGCCCTGTCGGGCCTGCTCGTGGGACTCCTTTATCTCGCGCGCGCCGAAGGCGCGCTGTTCGGTGTCGCGCTCCTCGCGCTCGTCGTCCCCGCGGTCTCGCGGCGTGCCGGCGCGGTCGGCAGCGCGGTGGCGCTCGTGATCGGCGGCGCGTGGTTCGCGCGCGACCTCGGTCTGGGCGCGGGCGACCTCCTCGCGCGCTCGATGCTGCTGGTCCGCTACGAGGACTTCTTCCGCGTCGCGCCTCCGACACTGTCGGAGTTCGGGGGTGCCCTACCGGACGTTCTCGCGGCGAAGGCGGGCGCGGTCGTCACGAACGCGGGCACGTTGCTCTTCGCGTTCTTCGTGCTGCTCGGCCCGCTCGCGGCCGTGATCTCCTGGCGCCTGCGAGCGCGTGCGGACGTGCGCGCGTGGTCCGCGTTGCTCGTTCTCGTATTCCTCGCGCAGTCGCTGCTATGGACGCTCCACTCGACCCGCGGCGCGTACTTCCACTCGCTCGCCGCGTTCTTTCCGTTCGGGGTCGCGCTGGCGGCGGCCGGCGCCGAGCGCATCCTCGCGCGGCGTGAGCCGGCTATCGCTCGCGTCTGGGGCATCGGCGCGCTCGCGCTTGCGGTGACGCTCTCGTACGGTTCGCTCGTGCAGTGGGACGCGACGTTCAACGGTGCCACTCGCGCTCGGACGGCCGCCCTCGACGCGATCCCGGCCGGTCCGTTCATGGCGATCGACGCCGCCGCGTGGCGCTACCTCAGCGGTCGATCGGTGATCGTGACGCCGGCGGAGCTCGATCTCGGCCTGTGTCTCGCGATGCGGTATGGCGCGCGCTCGATCGTGCTCGAGAGCGCGCACTTCCGCGCCTGGGACGCGTTGTATGCCGGGGCGGAGCGTCCGAGCTTCCTTGGGACGCCGATCGTCCGCGACACGATCAAGATCTTTCCGATCAGCGAGAACGCCGGCTGCTCGATCGGAAAGCTGCCATGAGCCGCGCCTGGCTCGACGGACGCAGCCTCGCACCGCTCTTCGTCGCGCTCGCGGCGTTCGCGCTCGCGCTCGCGACGCCGCCGGGCGACCCCGACACGTACTGGCATCTCGCGTCGGGTAAATGGATGTTCGAGCATGGCGCGCTCCTGCGCGCTGATGTCTTCTCCAGCACGGTGAACGGGCAGCCGTACAGCGTCGGCGAGTGGCTCGGTCAGATCGTCCTCTATCTCGCGTACCTCGCAGGCGGATGGCCAGGCTTGGTCATCCTGCGCGGACTCCTCGTCGGCGTTTGCGCGTTCTTCCTCACGCGCGTCGCGCTGCGGGCCGGCGCGCCGGTCATCGTTGCGGTCCCGGTCACCTGTGCCGCGCTCATCCTGTCCGAGATCGTGTGGACCGATCGTCCGCATCTATTCACGCTCGCGCTCTTCCCGCTCCTCCTCGACCTGCTCCTGCTCGCGCGTGCGGGGCGCATCCGCCTGCTGCTGGCTGTGCCGCCGCTCATCCTGGCGTGGACCAATCTGCACGGCGGCTACGCCGTGGGGCTCGCGCTCGTCGGCATCTTCACCCTCGAGGCGCTGCTCACGCGCCGGAGCTTCATGCCCTTCGTGATCACCGCGGCCACCGCATTCGCCGCCTCGCTCGTCGACCCGGGCTCGCTCGGGCTCGGCGCGGCGGCGGCGCATGCGACCGCGCCGCCGCGTTTCATCGTCGAGGAGTCGCCGCCGGACGTGACCCGGCCCGCGGGATTCCTGTTCGCCGCGTTCGTCATCGGCACTCTCGCACTCGCCATGCGCGGTGGCGGAACGTTGCTCGACCTGCTCCTACTCGCGCCGCTCCTCTGGCTTGGACTGTCGGCGCAGCGGCACATGCCGTACTTCGCGTTCGCGGCGGTGCCGTTCATCTCCGCCGCATTGCCGCGCGCCTGGCCGCCGCTGGAGCGTTGGCTTGCGCGTCGTCGCCCGTACCCGCGTGTCGCCGTCGCGGGCTTCGGCGCGGGCGTCGCGGCGATGGCGCTCATCGGCCTCGCCTTCGTGCCGGGCGCGCCGAACGAGCGCGCCTATCCGACCGCGGCGCTCGACGCGGTGCGCTCGTCGTCCGGCGTGCTGCTCAATGAGTACGACTGGGGTGGCTACCTGATCTGGCGGGCCCCCGAGCGTCAGGTGTTCGTCGATGGTCGACTCTTCCCGTTCCTGCCGGAGGTCTTCGCGGATTGGCGCGAGGCGGTGGAACTTGGCCCGCGGTGGAAACAGGTCCTCGACCGATACCACGTCGCTCAGGTGCTGCTCCGGCCCGACCGTGCGCTCGTTTCGGCCCTTCGGGAGCAAGGCTGGCGCGTCGTGACCGAGGACGCGCGCGCGGTGCTGCTGGAGCGGCCGCGCTGAGACGAGATGGTCGCCAGAATTGCCGGTGCCCGTCCATATACTCGGCAAACGCCTCAACCGACGCGACTCATCAAGGATCCGGACGACCTCGAAGCGCAGTTCGATGCACTGGTCGACGCGCTGCGGCGCGACGTCCGGCGGACGCGCCAGCAGGTCGAGAAGTTCTCGCGCGCGTACCAGCGCATGGCGGAGGCGCAGTCCAGCCGCTCCACCGAAGGCCGGCTCGACGAGTCGACGCAGCGCGCATATCGCCGCCTGAAGCAGCTTCAGCTCGTCGTGCAGCACATCGAATCGAGCGTCTCGTATCTGCTCGGCTCCGGCATCGAGCCCGAGCCACACGGCGGCGACGAGCAGCAGCCGGGTGTCGCGCAGCGTGTGCTTGAGAGCCTCGAGGCGGAGCGCGAGCGCCTGTACCGCGACGTGCACGACGGCCCCGCGCAGGTCCTGGCCAACGCCATCTTCGAGGTTGACTACCTCGAGCGCATCGCGGAGCGCGCGCCGGCTGAGGTCCGGCAAACGCTCCGCAGCGAGCTCGGCACCCTGAGAGGGCAGTTCCGCACCTCGCTCGACTCGGTGCGCGCGATGATCTATGACCTTCGCCCACCTGAGCTCACCGAGCTCGGACTCGCTGACGCGATACGCAATTACGCGAGCGAGTGGGAGACGCGCTGTGGCATCAAGGTCTCGAGCAAGCTCGACACCGAGGAGACGACGATGTCGCCGCAGCAGGAGCTCGCGATCTATCGCGTGCTCCAGGAGGCGCTCCAGAACGTGCACAAGCACGCGCAGGCCGCGTCGGTCGGGATCGTGTGGCAGCGCTCGGCGGGCAACTGGGTCCTGCACGTCACCGACGACGGCATCGGCTTCGATCTCGTGAAGGCCGCGCGCCGCGCAAAGTCCGTCGGACTCCTGTCGATGCGGGAGCGAGCCGCTCTGATCGGCGGCACCCTGCAGATCCAGTCGAGCCCCGGCAAGGGCTCCGCAGTTACACTCCAGCTTCCGATCGACGGCTCCGCGAGCGTCACGCATGGTGAAAGAGGAAGGTCCCTTGGCCGACAAGACTGACCGCACTACGAAGGACACGGATCGCACTATCCGTGTGGTCCTCGCTGATTCCAGCCGACTCACGACGATGGGCATCAGCCAGGTCCTGCAGAAGGAAGCCGACATCGAGCTCGTGGGCACCGCGGCCGACGGCGAGGAAGCCGCCGCGAAGACGCTGGAGCTCGAGCCGGACGTGCTCGTCATCGAGGCGGATCTCCCGCGCACGTCCGGGATCAAGGTCACGCAGCGCGTGCGCCGCGAGCTGCCGGCGATCGGCGTCGTCGTGCTCACCGCGAAGGACGAGGAGCAGACGCTCTTCGAAGCGATCCGCGCGGGCGCCGCGGCGTACCTGAACAAGGACTGCGACCCGGCGGAGCTCGTGGATGCGATCCGCAAGGCACGCGCCGGTCAGTTCATCATCAACGAGAAGGTGTTCAACCGGCCTGCGGTCGCGTCAAAGGTCCTCGCCGAGTTCCGCGAGCTGTCGGTGTACGGACCGGGCTCGTCGCACGTCTTCGCGCCCCTCTCGCCACGCGAGGTCCAGATCCTTGACAACATCGCCCAGGGGATGACGAACAAAGAAGTCGCGTACGCTCTCGCTATCTCGGAGCAGACGGTGAAGAATCACATGTCGAGCATCCTGCGGAAGCTCTCCGTGAACGATCGAACGCAAGCCGTCGTGTACGCGATCCGCCAAGGTTGGATCAAAGGACCGGAGATGGGTACTTGAGTGTGGCGGCCCCCGACCTCGTAACCGAGCTCGTCACCGAGCAGAAGAAGATCACCGCGGAGGTCCGCGAGCTCGATCTACTGGTCGAGTCGACCCTGACCGAGGTGAGCCGGCTCAAGGCGCGCGAGGATCAGACCAAGGCGCGCATCGAAGAGTTGCGGGCCAATCCGGGGAACTTCCAGCGCGAAGAGATCTTTACCGCCACCGACGATCACACCACCGCGCTGTCGCGCCGCATGACGATGGAGGCCCAGCTCGCCGGTCTGCAGGCGAAGAAGAAGCTCCTCGGCCGCGCGCGTGCGCTCGTCACCGCGGCGCAGAACCACGTGAACACGAGCTCCCAGGCGCCGCTGCCAGCCGACACCGCGCCGGTGATCGACGAGAGCCGCCTCCTCCAGGCGGTCGTTGATACGCAGGAGGAGGAGCGCAAGCGGATCGCGCGTCAGGTCCATGACGGACCCGCGCAGGCGATGGCGAACGTCGTCCTCCAGTCGGAGATCAGCGAGCGGCTCTTCGAGGTCGACCCGCAGCGCTCACGCACCGAGCTCGCCGCGCTCCGGCAGATGGTCAACAAGACGCTGCAGGAGCTGCGCGGCTTCATCTTCGAGCTGCGGCCGATGATCTTGGACGATCTTGGTCTGGTGCCCACGATGCGCCGGTACGTTCAGACGCTGATCGACAAGCACGGCATCCGCATCGATTTCTCGAGCACCGGCCGTGACCGGCGGCTGCCGTCCGACGACGAGGTCGCGATCTTCCGGCTCATCCAGGACTCGCTGGTCGAGCGTATCGACAAGGCGACAGCCAAGGATCTCGTCCTCGGGATGACCTGGAAGGACGCGAAGCTCGAGATCCTCTTGCAGAGCGACGGCAAAGAGCTGCCGCCGGACGGCGAGCTCCAGTCCGGACTGCGGCGCAGCGAGCGCCTCGATCTGCTGCACGGCGAGTCGCAGCATGAGACGCGGCCCGACGGCACCGTCGTGCTGAACGTCCATGTCCCGATCCGGAGCGCACCCCAGCTCATCTCATGAGCGTCGC
>JBDTMY010000064.1:0-8326 GCA_039934015.1 Chloroflexota bacterium
CGCCTGCCATTCGGACGGCGAGGCGCAAAAGCCCTCGTAGTCGATGTATTCGGTGATCGTGGGGTTCTCGCCGCAGACCGGGCACTTCGGGTCGCGCCGCAGCCGCACCTCGCGGAACGCGCCCTCCAGTGCATCGAACAGGAGGTAGCGCCCGACGAGCGGCTCGCCGATCCCGAGCAGGAGCTTGATGACCTCGTTCGCCTGAATGGTGCCGATAACACCGGGCAGTACGCCGAGGACGCCGGCCTCCGCGCACGAGGGCGCGAGCTCCGGTGGTGGCGGGGTGGGGAAGAGGCAGCGGTAGCACGGGCCTTCGTGCGGCTTGAAGACGGTGACCTGGCCTTCGAAGCGGTAGATGCTCCCGTGCACGACCGGCTTGTTCCACTTCACGGACGCGTCGTTGAGCAGGTAGCGCGTCGGGAAGTTGTCGGCGCCATCCACGACGACGTCGTACTCGGCGAGGATGCGGTCGATGTTGTCGCTCGTCAGGCGCTCCTGGTATCCGACGATCTTCACGTCGGGGTTGAGCGCCTCGAGCGTCTGGCGCGCTGACTCGGTCTTCGGCTCGCCGATGCGCTCTGTCGAGTGGAGGATCTGGCGCTGGAGATTCGTCGCGTCAACGACGTCCGAGTCGACGATGCCGAGCGTCCCGACGCCGGCCGCGGCGAGGTAGAGGGCCGCGGGCGACCCAAGGCCGCCGGCGCCGATGAGCAGCACCTTGCTGCGAAGGAGCTGGAGCTGACCGGTTTCGCCGACCTCGGGGATCAGGAGATGCCGGCTGTAGCGCTGGGCCTGGTCCGGCGTGAGTCCCGCGTCGGGCTTCTTCCAGGGCAACCCGGAGTCCTTCCAGCGGTTGAACCCGCCGGCCATCGAGATGACGTGGCCGTAGCCAAGCTGTGCGAGGGTGGCGGCGGCCATGGCGGACCGCACGCCGCCCGCGCAGTACAGGACGGTGGTCTTGTCCTTGTCGGGGATGCGGTCCTCGGCCCACTGCTCGAGGTAGCTCTTCGGCAGGTGCACCGCGTCCGGGAGATGTCCCTCGTCCCACTCGCTCTTCTCGCGAACGTCCGCGAGCTGGATGTCGCCCGCCCGCACCAGGTCAGCGACCTGCTGCGGCGTCGCTTCCTTGACCCGCTTCTTGATGTCGGAGAAGTAGTCGCGGTAACTCGGCATTCGTGCTCCCTTGCCGCAATCCTAAACCGACCGCCACGGTCGGAAATTCCTCGCGCTCGTTTTGCCCGCTGAACGGGGGCCCCTACCCCCGGCCATCATGCACGCGTGGAGACCCTGTACTTCGACATCCTCCAGTTCGTCTATCACCTCGCGCTCGCCATCCTCGTTGGCGGCGCGCTCGTGCTGGGCGCCGCGGCCGCACCGGCGATCTTCGCGACGGTCCGATCGCGCGGCGAGGCGGGCGCGATCTTCGGCGCCGTTCTCGCCCGCTACGACGCGCTCGCGATCCTCTGCGTCGTGCTCGTCGCCGTGACGAGCGTGCTAAAGGCGACGGCCTTCGAGGTGACCGGCTCTCCCGAAACGCGACTCGTCATCCGTTGGCTCGCGCTCCTGGTGCTCGGCGGCGCGACGCTCTACGCGAGCGCGTGGGCCAGTCCGGTGGCGCGCTCGATCCGCGCGCAGACGCCGGACTGGGACGATCTCCGTGACGACGCGCCGATGCGCCGCGAATTCCAGTCGCTCCATCGGAGCGCGCGCCGGGCCATGAGCGTCGCGATGCTGGCCGGCATCGTCGCGATGTTCCTCAGCTAGCGACGGCGACCGCGCCGCCGATCTCGGCGGAGCGATATGCCGCGTCCATGACCGCCTGCACGCGCAGCCCGTCGGCGAACGTGGGGTGTGGCGCGTCGGCGCTCCCGGTCGGGCCGGCCTCAATGTGCTCGCGTACGCGCCGTGCGAGATCGGGGAACGCTCCGTCCATCGTGCTCGCGGGGAGGATCTCGTCGAGTGCGCCCGATCCGCGCGCGAGGAGCACGCGGCCGTCGCCGCCCAGCACGATCGTGCCGTCGCTCCCGTACAGGATCACGCGGCGCGACGGATGGTGGACCGCGCTCGAGAGCTGGATCGTCGCTATCGCGCCGCTGCTCATGCGCAGCAGCAGCTGAGCCGTGTCGTCGGCCGTGACCTGCACAGGCGCGCCGTCGATCGTCGGCCGTGTCTGCGCGGAGATCCCGAGCTCGGACGAGACGCGCTCGACGGCACCGAGCCACCAGATGAGCGAATCGATCCAATGCGAGCCGAGCGCGCCCAGCAGGCCGCCAGCCTGGTCGCGCCGCAGCCACCACTCCTGTCGAGGCTTCGCCGGGTCCACCAGCATCCCAGTCATCTCCATCACCAGGGCGAGCCGCATCTCACCGATCGCGTGCGCCGCGAGGAGCTCCTTCACCTTCGATCGCGCCGGCGTGTAGCGGAACTCATGGTCGATGGCGTGCACCAGGCCGGCGCGCTCCGCCATCGCAAGCATCTCGCGAGCCTCGCGCGTGTCGCGCGCCATCGGCTTCTCGCAGATGACGTGCTTGCCGGCGGCGAGAGCCGCGATGGTGTGCTCGTGATGCAGCGTCGGCGGCGACGCCACGCACACCACATCGACGTCGTCGCGCGCGACGAGTTCGGCGACCGTGTCGACCGCGGCCGGGATGCGAGCCTGCTCGGCCGCCGCACGAGCGCGCGCTGGGTCCGCAGAGCAGATCGCCGTGACCTCGAACCCCGCGGCGCGGAAACCGGGGACCTGCACGCGGGCGCCGAACCCGGTCCCCACGATCCCCACCCTCAGCGCCATTCCCGCACAGTATGAGGACCGATGGGGCTGTCCTCCCTGCTCGAAGCACATCGCGCGAAGGTGAACCGCGTGCACCGCGTGCGGAACGCCGAAGGGCTCGTGACGATGGTCGATGCCTTCGGCTTCTGCTTCGCCTTCACGCGGCGCACCGGGGACGCGCCGATCCCGGCGTGCTTCGATCACCTGTCGACGAAGAGCGAGGACCGCAAGTGGGGCTGGATGTGGGGCTGGAAGGACGAGCTGCCGGAGGAGAAGCGCCTCTACTACGGGAAGCTTCTCGTTCGCAAACCGACATTCGTGTCGATGAAGATGCTCCCCACGTTCTACGCGACGTTCGGGCGCGCGGGAGAGGCCGACGACCACCTGGACGACGTGCGCGCCGGCCGGCTCTCGGACATCGCGCGCCGGGTCATCGACTACCTCGCCCAGCGCGGCGAGACCCAGACCAAACGCATGCGCGCGGATCTCGGCATCACCTCGCAGGAGGGCAAGGTCGACTACGCGAAAGCGGTGGAGGAGCTGCAGCGTCTGATGTACGTCGCGCGCGTGAAGGCGGTCGGTGAGGGCCGCGAAGACTACAACTACACCTACGACCTGTTCGTCCGGCGCTATCCGGAAACGGTGAAGAGCGCGGAGCGGATCTCATCGAGCGACGCGATGTTGACGCTGCTGCGGCGACTGCTTGAGCTCGCGGGCGGCGTCACGACGAAACAGGTCAAGCGCCTCTTCGACTGGGACGACGAGCAGACCGAGCGCACGACCCTGCGTCTCGAAGCGAAGCGCGGTCTTGCGCGCGTCGACGGAGCTCTCGTGCTGCCTGAACTAGTACGATAGCCCGGCTTTTCATGGACATTCAGCAGCTCCGTTCGTGGATCTTCGAGCTCTACACGCCGCTAGATGACGAGCGCCAATACATCGTCTTCGACGCGGTGCGGGGCAATCTCCTGATCGACATCCCACCGTTCAGCGAACGCGCGCTGCGGCTGATCCTCGGTGCCGGCCGCGCCTCACTCCTGCTCGCGACCAACGCGGCGCGCGCCGCCGAAGCGCATCGCTATCGCGAGACGCTCGGCGTGCAGATCGCCGTGCACGAGGACGACGCCGCGGCGGTGACCGGCGGGGCCGACCTCGTTCTGAAGCCGGACGACCTCGTGCGGCCGGACACCCGGGTCGTCCGCGTAAGGGGCGAGGGACCGGGCGCGACCGTCGTCCTGGTGCGCAAGTCCGGTGGCGTTCTGTTCAGCGGCGACCTGGACCTCGCGAGCGATGGAGCGAAGGAGCTCCTCTCGCTCGAGTTCTCGTCGGTGCTGTCGTCCAAGCGCGCGCCGATCTGGAACGCCGGCCGCGACGGGCTGCTCCAGCTGCAGCGCGAGCTCCCGAAGCCGCGCAAGCAGTTCGGCATCCTCCTGCCGCCGCCGTGGGACCGTGCCTACAAGGGGCGTCTAGAGGACAAGATGTACCACCACGACATCATCGTGCCGAAGGAAGACACCGCCGCGCGCGAAGCGGCGATGGGACCTGAGACGCTCGTCGTCGCAAGCGCGACGCGCGAGACCATCGAAAGCGCGAAACGGCCGGTCACGAGTGCCGCTCGCAGCGGTGTCGATGGCGATGGCGCCGGCGCGCCGGCCGCTCCGCCCCCCGCGCGGCCAGAGCCGAAGCCGCGGCCGAAGCCGTTCGCCGAAGACTGGCGCGCGACGGCCACCGAGCGGCCGCCGACGACCATCGCGAACCCATCCGCCGACATCGTCCCGGAGGCCGCCGGCTTCAAGCCGCGTTCGCTCGGCGGACGCTTCCGATCCGTCCCGATCGAGGATCTGGTCGGCTCGCCATTCGTGGACTACATCTGGGGTGGGATCGACCTCTCGCCCGATGGTGCCGAGGTCGCGTTCTCCTGGAACAAGAGCGGGACGTTCGAGATCTACAGCGCGCCGATCGAGCGCGAGCGGATCTACCAGCTCACCGAGGGGAAGGAGCGTTCGGTGTCGCCGCGCTGGTCACCTGACGCGAAGCACCTCGCGTTCCTTCGCGACAGCGGCGGCAACGAGCGCTTCGATATCTGGATCGTCGACCGCGATGGCGAGAAGGAACGCAATCTCACGAACGAACCGGACGTGATGCACCGCGAGATCACGTGGTCGCCGGACGGCTCGCGCATCGCCTATGTTGCGAACGCCGGCGGCAAGGCGTTCGCCGTCCACGTTGTCGAGGTCGCCAACGGAAAAAAGCGCATCCTGACCGAGGGCACGTTCGACGATGCGCAGCCCCGCTGGTCGCCGAATGGGAAGCGGCTGCTGTTCACCTCGCGGCGCGAGAGCGTCCGGACGAACAGCGACCTGTTCGTCATCTCGGCCGAAGGCGGCGCGCCGACCAAGCTCCAAACGCGCGATGTGGACGGCGAATCTCTGGAAGGCGACTGGTCCAAGGACGGATCGCACATCGCGTTCACCACGAACACGCGACGGCGCTACGAGATCGCGGTCGCGACGCTCGAGGGCGACGAGGTCACGCGCGTCGATCCACTGACGAAGAGCATCTTCGACGAGACGTCCCCGGCGTGGCGACCCGATGGCCGCGCGGTGCTCTACCTGCACAACGAGAACGCGGAGGTGTCGGTCCGGCGCGTCTTCGCCGTCTCGCACGCCGACCACGCCGTCGCCGATCGGCCGGGTGTCCACGACTCGATCCGCGTCGGGCCCGATGGTGACCTCGTCGCGTACCTCTACAGCGGAGCGCGCGAGCCGCACGACGTCTACGTCACCCGCGAGCGCATGACCGAGCCACGACGACTCACGCGGTCCCTTCCCGCGAGCATCGATCCCGAGACGCTGGTCGAGCCGATCCACGTGCGTTACCCGGGCGCCATGGGCAGCGAGATCCCCGCGCTCCTCTATATCCCGTACGCCGAGGCGATCCGGGGCGATGGATCGCCGCCCGCGATCGTTCACGTCCACGGCGGTCCGACGAGGCAGCACTACCGCTGGTGGGACCGCGCCAATCAATGGTTCGCGAACAACGGCTACGTCGTGCTCGCGCCGAACATCCGCGGATCGACCGGCTATGGGCGCGAATTCCAGGAGGGGAATCGCCAGGACTGGGGCGGCAAGGATCTCGAGGATGTGGTGAAGGGCGTCGAGTGGCTCGGAAAACAGCGGATCGCCGACCCGAAGCGTGTCGGCATCTACGGCGGCAGCTACGGCGGATACCTGACACTCATGGCGCTCGCGATGTACCCGGACCGGTTTGCGGCGGGGGTGTCCGTCGTCGGCGTGGTCTCGTGGAAGACGATGTACGACACGACGCGTGGAGACCTGCGCGAGTACCTCATCCGCGAATTCGGCGAACCCAAGGGCGACGCCGAACGGTATCGCGACCGCTCGCCGATCACGCACGTTTCGAAGATCGAAGCGCCGCTGATGATCCTGCAGGGCGAGAACGACCCGCGCGTACCTTTGTCAGAGGCCGAGCAGGTCGTCGCCGCGCTGCGCTCGGCGGGCAAGATGCACGAGTACTACGTGTACAAGGGCGAGGGACACGGCTTCCGTACGCGCGAGAACATGATCGACTCGGTCCGGCGCGCGGGCGGATGGTTCGACCGCTACCTGCTGCGTGCCTGATGCGGTCGTCGTCGGGGCCGGTCCGAACGGCCTCGCTGCGGCCATCCAGATCGCGCGGGCCGGCCACTCGGTCGCGGTGTACGAGGCGAATGACGAGATCGGCGGAGGCGCGCGCTCAGCGGAGCTGACGCTCCCGGGCTTCGTGCACGACGTCTGCTCGGCGATCCAGCCGCTCGCGGTGATGTCGCCGTTCTTCCGCGGGCTCCCGCTCGATAAGCACGGTCTGGAGTGGATCCAGCCCGATGCGCCGCTCGCGCATCCGCTCGATGACGGCACCGCGGTCGTGCTCGAGCGCTCCGTCGAAGCGACCGCGGCGCGGCTCGGCTCGGACGGCGATGCGTATCGCGGCCTGCTCTCGTCGCTGGTCTCGCACTGGGAACAGCTGGCGGTCGAGGTGCTGCGGCCGATCGCGCATGTGCCGCGGCACCCGTTCCTCCTGGCGCGCTTCGGGCTTCATTCGATGCGCTCGGCGCGCGGCCTCGCGTCGGCGTTCCACGGCGAGGCGGCGCGCGCGCTCGTGGCGGGATGCGCGGCGCACTCGTTCCTGCCGCTCGAGCACCGTTTCACGGCCGCGTTCGCGCTGATGTTCCTCATCACCGGCAACGCCGTCGGCTGGCCGCTGCCGCGCGGTGGCTCGCGACGGATCGCGGAGGCGCTCGGCGCATATCTGCGCGAACTCGGTGGGACGATCACGACGGGTCATCCCGTGCAGGAGCTTTCGGACGTGCCAACTGCGCGCGCGTACGTCTTCGATACCTCTCCGTGGCATCTCGAGACCATCGCGGCCGACCGGCTGCCCGCCGGCTACCGCCGCGCGCTCCGCCGGTACCGGCGCGGACCCGGCGTGTTCAAGATCGATTACGCGCTCGACGGACCGGTCCCCTGGCGCGCCGCCGAATGTCTGCGTGCCGGCACGGTCCACCTGGGCGGGACCTTCGAGGACATCTCGGCCTCGGAAGCTGCGGTGTGGCGCGGCGAGCATCCCGAGCGGCCGTTCGTGCTCGTCGCGCAGCAGAGCCTGTTCGACCCCTCGCGCGCGCCGTCCGGGAAGCACACGCTGTGGGCGTACTGCCACGTGCCCAACGGCTCGACCGTCGACATGACCGATCGCATCGAGGCGCAGCTCGAGCGGTTCGCGCCGGGCTTCCGCGAGCGCGTCCTCGCGCGCAGCGTCATGAACACCCGCGACATCGAGCGCCGCAACGCCAACAACGCTGGCGGCGACATCTCGTGCGGCTCGCACTCGGGGCTGCAGCTCTTCATGCGGCCGAGGATCGCGATCGATCCATACGCGACGCCCGCGCGCGACATCTATCTCTGCTCGTCGGCGACGCCGCCCGGCGGCGGCGTCCACGGCATGTGCGGTTACAACGCGGCCCGCAGTGTGGTCGCACGCTCATTGCGTTAGACATGCCTGGGCCGGCTCCGTACCGTGTGCATGTGCCGGAGCCGTCCGATCTCACCGCGGTCCGCGGCGCGGCGATCCTGTTCTGGCTCATCGCCGCGGGCTTCGGCGTCTACGCCTTCCCGGCCGCCGCATATCTCATCGAGCATCGCGAGCTGCCGATGACGGCGTTCGGTTTCCGCGCGTACGGCGGAGGCTGGTTCGAGCGCTTCTCCCCCGAGGTGTTCGCAGTCCTGCTCGGAGTATTCGTCGGGATCTGCGCGGTCGAGGCATTCGCCGGCTGGCTGTTGTGGCATGGCACGCGAGCCGGTGGCTTTCTCATGCTCGCCCTTCTCCCGGTCGAGATCGTGTTCTGGAGCGGATTTGCCGTGCCGATCCCGCCGGTCGCAGCAGTCGTCCGGCTGGGTCTGCTCGCCGCCGCCTGGAGTGCGCTGCGCTAGCCGGTCGAAAGGCGGTCCACTAGACGCGGACCGTGAGGTTCTCCGCGGCGACGCGCAGCGCCGTCGCGCTGAG
>JBDTMY010000065.1:0-3959 GCA_039934015.1 Chloroflexota bacterium
GACGCATCGGTCGCGCAGTGGGTGGGGGAGCGCAGCTCGCTCGCGTTCGAGCCGCGCAACGCGGTCGTTGCCGGCGCGGACGGGCTGGGCCTGATCGTCCGCTGCATCGACGATCTTGCGCGCGTGCTCCTGCCGGACGGCGCCGCGTTCTTCGAGTGCGATCCACCCCAGCTGGCGGCGATCACCGCGAAGCTGCAACGCTGGGGCTTTCGTACACGGACGCTGCGCGATCTCGCGGGTCTTGATCGCGTGGTCGCCGCCGAGCGCTGACCGATAGGCTCCGGGGATGGCAAGCGTCTTCCTCATCGACGTCGACAACACGCTCCTCGATAACGACCGAGCGAAAGCGGACGTCGCGCGGGTGATGAGCGCGCTCGTGGGGCGTGATCGGGCGACTCGTTTCTGGTCGCTCTACGAACAGGTCCGAGAAGACTGCGGTGTCGTCGACTACCCGGAGACGCTCCGGCGCTTTCGCCGTGGCCTCCGCGAGGAGGTCCGCGTCCCGGACGAGGATCGCGCGGCGTTCGACCACGTCGATCGCGCGGTCCTCGATGTCGCGTTCGAGCGCTACCTGTACCCGCGCGCGCTCGATGTGATCGCCCGTCTATGGCGCGAGGGCGAGCCCGCCATACTCTCCGACGGGGATCGCGTCTACCAGCCGTGGAAGATCGCACGCTCGGGTCTCTTGCTCGCCGTGCGCGGCAACGTGCTCATTTACGAGCACAAAGAGGATCATCTCGCCGAGGTGCAGCGCCGGTTCCCGGCGGACCACTACCTGCACATCGACGACAAAGTCGCGCTCCTGGCTCGCACCAAAGCGAGCCTCGGCGACCGGGTGACGACGATCCACGTGCGTCAGGGTCACTACGCGGCCGACACCGCGACCGGTGCGCCACCGGACATCACCGTCGAGCGCATCGCCGACGTCCTGGCCATCCCCCGCGCGCGCCTTGGCGTCTGACCGGACGGCGTCGGGTTCGCGAGGATCAGCGCGGCGGCGGACGGCGCGCGAGCGCGTCGGCGAGCTCGTCGGCGTTGCGCAACCGGCGGCTGAGGGTGCGGAGCAGAGCGGATGCGACCTGCGGGTACTGCATGACGACGACGGCCATCACGGTGGCGTGGATCTCGAGCGTTTGCGTGTGCTCGAGGGCGGTCACGGTCGCCGACCGTGGTGCGTTGTCGAGAAGTCCCATCTCGCCGATCACATCGCCCACCTCGAGCTCGGCCAGAAGGAGCGGTCTCTCGCCAGGCTGGCTGCGCTCCACGCGGACGCGTCCCCGCGTGATCACGTGCAGCGCGTCACTCGCGTCGCCCTGCTTCATGATCACGTCCCCGGTCGCGAAATGCTTCGGGCGCCCGCGCTCCGCGAGCATCTGGAGGCCAGGCTCCGGCAGCTCTTTGAAGAGCGCCACGCGGGCCAGCGGCGATGTCATCGACCTATCATCCTCCCAATGAAAACGCGCCTCCTCGCGGCGGATTCGCCGGGGGCAGTGGAGGAGGCGGCGGCCGCTCTCTCACGTGGCGAGCTCGTCGCCTTTCCCACCGACACCGTGTACGGTCTCGCCGCCGGTCACGACCACGTGCGCAAGCTGTATGTCGCGAAGGACCGGCCGAAGGAGAAGCGCATCCCGGTGCTCCTGTCGGATGTTTCCAACCTCGAGGCGAGCGCGCAGGTGACGCCGGCGGCGCGTGCCCTCGCCGAGCGGTTCTGGCCTGGCCCGCTCACGATCGTTCTCGTGGCGCCGCGTCGTGGAACGCTGGCGTTCCGCGTCCCTGATCATCCCCTCGCGCGGCGCTTGATCTCAGCGTTCGGCGGCGGCCTGCCTGTGACGAGCGCGAACCGCTCGGGTCAGCCGGACGCTCGCACCGCTCAGGAGGTCATCGCGCAGCTCGACGGTCGGATCGCGCTCGTGCTCGACGGCGGCCCGACCACGGGCGGCCTGTCGTCGACGATCGTCGACTGCACGACCCAGGACGTGAAGGTCCTCCGTGAAGGTGCGATCTCCACCGAGGACATCCGCAGCGCGCTCGCGTCGGCGAAGGTCGCTTGAAGATCGGCATCGCGGCTGACCATGCCGGTCAGGCACTGAAGGTGACGCTCGTCGAGCACCTGCGCCAGAAGGGGCACGAGGTGAAGCAGTACGGACCGCCGACGGATCCGGAAGACGATTACCCGATCATCGTGCGCGCCCTGGCCGAAGCGATCGCGCGCGGCGAAGTCGAGCGAGGCATCT
The DNA here is from genome assembly GCA_039934015.1 of Chloroflexota bacterium. Lineage (GTDB taxonomy): Bacteria > Chloroflexota > Limnocylindria > P2-11E > P2-11E > CF-39. Next base: position 2,235 of record JBDTMY010000065.1, read on the forward strand.
TCACCTGCGGCTCCGGGATCGGACCCGCCGTGGCCGCGAACAAGATCCCCGGGGTCCGGGCCAGCGTCCTGGACAACGAGTGGTCGGCGCGTGATTCGGTCGAGCACCTCGACCTGAATCTCGTCACGATGGGCGAGCGGGTGATCGGGTCCGAGCTCGCGAAGAGCATCGTGGATGCGTATCTCGGCGCGAAGGTCCAGGGTGGACGACACGAGCGGAGGCGCAAGCAGATCGAAGCGATGGAGGCGACAAAGGTATGAGTCATCTTGAGCGCGAAGACCCCGAGATCTACGCGGCGATCGAGGGCGAGCGGCGCCGTCAGGTCGAGAAGATCGAGCTCATCGCCTCCGAGAACTACACGAGCCCCGCGGTCATGGAGGCCGTCGGCAGCGTGCTCACGAACAAGTACGCCGAGGGATATCCGGGCCGGCGCTATTACGGCGGCTGCGAATGGGTCGACGTGGCTGAGAGTCTTGCCATCGAGCGCGCGAAAGCGCTCTTCGGCGCGGCTGCGGTCAATGTGCAGCCGCACGCTGGCGCGCAGGCGAACATGGCCGCGTACGCGGCGGTCATGCAGCCTGGAGACACGATGCTCGGGCTCGCGCTCGACCAGGGCGGACATCTGACGCACGGCTCACCGGTGAACTTCTCCGCGAAGCTCTACAAGGTCGTGCCGTATCACGTGCGGCGCGAGGACGAGCTCATCGACTACGAAGAGATCGAGCGGCTCGCGAAGGAGAGCCGGCCGAAAGTCATCGTCGCCGGCGCGACCGCATACCCGCGCTTCTTCGACTTCCCGCGCCTCCGAAAGATCGCGGACGAGGTCGGCTCGCTGCTCATCGTCGACATGGCGCACTTCGCCGGTCTGGTCGCGGCGGGGGAGCACCCGACGCCGGTCGGACACGCGCAGATCGTGACCACCACGACGCACAAGACGCTTCGGGGGCCGCGCGGCGGGATGATCCTTAGCGACGCCGAGTTCGAGAAGCCGATCAACAGCGCTGTGTTCCCGAACATCCAAGGCGGGCCGCTCATGCACGTCATCGCCGGCAAGGCGGTCATGCTGAAGGAGGCCGCAACGCCCGAGTTCAAGGAGTACGCGAAGCAGATCCGGAAGAACGCGACGACGCTCGCCGCGTCGCTGGCGAAGGCTGGCCTGCGCATCGTCTCCGGCGGCACCGACAACCACCTGATCCTCGTCGACGTGCGGCCGCTCGGGCTCACCGGCAAGAAGGCCGAGAAGGCGCTCGATGCGGTCGGCATCACGGTGAACAAGAACACGATCCCGTACGACCCCGAGAAGCCCGGGACCGCGTCGGGCATCCGCGTGGGCACGCCGGCGGTGACGACGCGGGGCATGCGCGAAGCTGAGATGGAGCGCATCGGCTCGCTCATCGCGCGCTCGCTCAACGCGAAGGGTGACGAGACCGTCGCGCAGGAGATCTCGGCGGAGGTGCTCGACCTCACGCGTCGCTTCCCGGTGCCGGGCATCACGCCCGATCGCGTGCGAGCCTGAGCCAGCAGCTCCACGTCTCGACCCACCCGCTCGTCCGCGAGAAGGTCACGCGCCTGCGGGACGAGCGGACCAGGCCGCAGCAGTTCCGCGCGCTCGTGGGCGAGCTCGCCACGCTCCTTCTCTACGAAGCCACCGCAGATCTCCCGGTCGAGTCCGCGGAGGTGAAGACGCCGCTGGCGAACGCGAAAGGCGCGCGGCTCGCGGAGCCG
>JBDTMY010000066.1:0-14531 GCA_039934015.1 Chloroflexota bacterium
TCGCGTTCGGAAGGTGCGCGAGGAGGTACTCGGACTGCTCGACGTGTGATCCGGTGCCCATGATCTGCGTGTCGCGGTCGCCGATCAGCACCAGCGTCGGCATCGTGATCTCGCCAAGGCGATCCGCGGTCTGATGCTCCTGGCGGGCGAGCACGTGACGCAGGTAGTTCTCGAGATCGGGCCGATGCGCCCAGAACGTGTCGTGCAGCCAAGCGACGCGCTCGGGGTGCGCGCGTGCGAACTCCGGCGTGAAGAACGTGTCGCGGATGTGCTCGCGCATGTAGCGCTCGTAGCCGAGCTCGATCATCTCTTTCGCGGCGTGCACCGGGATCCCCCGCGTGACCGGTCGGTCGTCGCGGAACTGGCCGGGGCCCGAGGCCGCGAGGATGAGCGTGCGGATCCGCTCCGGATGCTCGAGGGCCATCCACTGCGCGACTCGGCCGCCCATCGAGTGACCCAGGACGTGCGCCGCGGGCAGGCCGAGCGCGTCCATCAGCCCGATTGCGTCCTGCGCAAAGAGGCGCGTCGAGTAACGGCCGGGGGACGGCGGCGTCGCACCGGTGCCGCGATGATCGAACGTCAGCACGGCGTGCCGCTGGAGGAGCGGGCGCATGAACTCTGCTGACCACGTCGCACCCGGATAGCCCGTGCCGGCGACGAGGACAATGGGGACGCCGTCGCCGCGAAGCTCGTGCGCGATGGGATGGCCGTCGACGTCGATCGTGCGGCGAGCGTAGACGATGGCGGCGGCCTCGGAGTACATTCGCTTCGCGTCGACGACGCGTCGAATGCGGCTCAAGAGGTGAGGGTGATGATGTCAAAGACTTTGTTCAGGTTGCTGGCGACCGTCATGGCCGCCGGTCTCGCGGTCTCCGCATGCGGCGGCACGACGCCGTCGGCGAGCACTGCGCCATCGACGGCGCCGAGCGCGTCCGTCGCTCTGGGTCAGCTGCCGGTGCCGGAGCTGACCAAGGTGCGGATCGGCATCAGCACGCCGACCGAGCCGGTGCAGTTCGCGGAAACGCTCGCCGAGCGACTCGGCTTCTACAAGAAGTACGGCATCACGACCGTGGAGGTCACCGGTTTCGAGGGTGACGGCAAGGCGCTGCAGGCGCTCGTCGCCGGCCAGCTCGACTTCTTCGTTGGTGGCGCGTCTGCCGCCATCAGCTCGGTGGTCACCGACACGCCGGTCAAGGTCGTCTCGATGAACAGCACGACGCTGACTGACGGTCTCTTCTGCGGCGCGGCCATCAAGACACCCGCTGATGTGAAGGGCAAATCCGTCGCCATCAGCACTTTCGGTGGCACCTCGCACGGCTCCGCTCTCCTGATGCTCAAGGGCATCGGCCTGACCGGCACCGACGCGGTGATCACGCAGACCGGCGGCGAGGGCGTTCGTATCGCCGCGCTCAAAGGTGGCTCGGTCGGCTGTGCCGTCGTCGGCATGTCCCAGGAGAAGGCGATGAAGGACGCCGGACTCAACCTGCTCATCGATCTCTCCAAGGCCAAGCTCCAGTGGGGCCGCAGCGGCCTAATGGCGAAGACCGACTTCATCGCGAAGAACCCGAACACCGTTCTGGTCGTCGTTGCGGCGGCCCTCGAGGCGCAGAACTCGATCTGGACCGACACCGCGACCGCGACCGCGAAGTTCGTCGATTGGGCGCAGGTCAAGCCCGAGCAGGCCGACCTCGTGATGAAGGACTTCCTCACCTACGGATCACGGTCTATGAGCTTCACCGCGGACGCGTTCACGTCGCCGCGCGACGTGCTCGCGTCGGTCAACCCTGCGGTCAAGGATGTCGACGTCAACAAGGCGTTCGACCTGAGCTTCCTCACGAAGCTCAAGGACATCGGCTTCAACCAGAAGATGTCGATCCCGACGACCAACTAGGCTCTCTAGCTGTAGCGTCGAGGATGCCCCCGTGGCTCACGTCGCGGGGGCATCCTCATATCCAGTGAGGACAAGACAAGGAGACCGCTCATGACCCGTTTCGGCCTGCTCGTGCCCCACTTCGGCCTCGAGGCGGACCAGGACCTGCTCATCGAGGGCGCGCGGTTGGCCGAGAGCCTCGGCTTCGATTCGCTGTGGGTGCGCGACCACCTCGTCTTCCATCCACACGGGATGGAGGGAACGGACCGGACATTCATCGAGCCGTTCGCCACGCTGACCTATCTCGCCGGTGTGACCGAAAAGATCGGCCTCGGCGCGGCGACGATCATCCCCTTCCGCCACCCGATCCTCATGGCCTACAGCGTCGCGTCGATGTCGTGGATCACGCGCCGGAAGTTCGACCTCGGCATCGGCTCCGGCACCTTCGACCACGAGTTCGAGGTGATCGGTCAGGGCGCGGAGGACCGCGTGCAGATGATGAAGGAGCAGGTGCTCATCGCGCGAAAGCTCTGGGCCGGCGAGACCGTCGAATGGCAGAGCGAGCGGTACAAGTTCAACGACGTTGACCTCAAGCCGCAGCCCGTCCACCCGGTGCCGGTGTGGTGGGGCGGCGCGACGCCCGCGGCGGCAAGGCTGGCCGTCGATTTCTGCGAGGGCTGGCTGCCGGGACGGATCACGTTCCCGACATACGAGGCGCGCGTCAAGAAGATCCGCCAGATGTCCGACGAGCAGGGGAAGCCGAGGATCATGACTGGCGCGGTGCCCGTCACGAGCATCGACACGACGACCAAGTCCGCCGTCGACCGCCTGAACGTTCCCGGGCTCATCAAGAACGCGAACGCGCAGAAGTTCTGGCTCAAGCCGCCGTCAGGCGAGTTCACCAAGATCGAGGAGCTCGACGGCTCGATCCTCGCCGGAACGCCGGAGGACATCGTCCGCGGCGTGCAGCGTTACCAGGAGCTCGGCTGCGATCTCCTCGTCTTCGACTTCCGGATGCGCTACCCCGACTGGCTCGACCAGATCAAGACCCTCGCGCGCGAGGTCCTGCCCAAGGTGACGCGCGATGCGCGCGCCGGGGCGAGCGCGAGATGAAGACGGTCACCACGACCCAGACCACGCACTACGAGATCCAGAAGAAGCGGCGCGAGTCGCTCCTTGACGAATGGAAGGGCTACCACAAGACCGTTCTCAAGCGGGGCGACGTGGTGATGCAGGACGTGCCGAGCCGCCGCATCCGCAGCGGCGTGTACGCAGGCTGGGACGCTGACCGACCCACGAAGAACCTCGACGCGACGATCCACGAGCTCGCGCCGCACACGACGACGACGATCCACCGCCACTCGTGGGACGCGATCGAGTTCGTGGAGTCGGGTCGCGGGTGGACCGAGATCGACGGGCAGCGGATCGATTGGCGGCCGTGGGACACCGTGCATCTGCCGAGCTGGGCCTGGCATAGACACGGCAACGACGGCGACACGCCGGCGGTCTTCCACACCTGGAGCGTCGAGCCGATGCTCGAGCAGTTCGGCGTCGCGCTGTTCGAGGACGGCGGCGACACGCCCGTCGCGCAGCTCCCGCCACGTCCGCGCCAGATCGACGCCACCCCGGGCGCGGACCCGCACGCGCGCCGGCGACAGCGCCTCGCGAAGCAGTGGGCGGGCACAGAGTCGGCGCGCCTCATTACGCGCTTCGATGACGTGCGCGGCCTCGTCACCAAGCGCGGCGCGCGCAGCCTGTTCCTCGTCGACAGATCGATCGGGTATCACACCGCGGGCCTCTCGGCCGTCATGCACGAGCTCGCGCCGGGCCTGTACCAGTCGCGGCATCGTCACGGCGGCGAAGCCTGGCTCTACGCGGTCTCCGGCCGCGGGCACAGCGAGGTCGATGGCGTGAGCTATCCGTGGGAAGCGGGCGATCTCATCGTCGTCGACCACTGGTCGTGGCATCAGCACTTCAATGACGACAGGAAGCAGACCGCGCGCCTCATCCGGGTGCACAACTTCGACGCGCTGTACGACATGATGCGCATCCTGCTCGATCCACTGAACCTGTTCGAGGAGCTGCCCGAGCTCGACGCGCCGGACCTCACGGGGATCGTCTGGCCGGATCACTTCGAGGGACGACCCGACTAGCGATGCCCGCGCTGACCGTCGCGCCCGGGGTCGAGGGGATCGTCGCGATGCACGAGCTCCCTGATCCGGCGTGGGAGAGCCGCTGGATGCGCATCGTCGTGCCCGACGAGATCAAGGAGCGCCTGCTCAACTTCACCCTGTTCTCGCTCAAACACCGCGGCCGCGTGGACCCGGTGCGCCTGCCGATCCACGGACTCATCGTGCTCGCGGGTCCGCCCGGGACGGGAAAGACGACCCTCGCCGGCGGTCTCGCCGATCAGGCTGCCCGCGCGCTCGGTGAGAACGTGTTGTTCGTGGAGGTCGACGCGCACGCGTTTCCCAGCCAGATGCTGGGGGAGAGCCAGCGCAGCGTCGCGCGACTGTTCGAGCGCACGCTGCCCGACCTCGCGCAACGCGGCCGACCCACCATCGTGCTGCTCGACGAGGTCGAGTCGCTCGCGGTCAGCCGCAGCGGGGCGTCGCTCGAGACCAACCCCGTCGACGTTCACCGCGCGACGGATGCTGTGCTCGCGGGCGTAGACCAGGTCGCGCGCGCCTGCCCCAATCTCACCTTCGTCGCCACCACGAACCACGCGGTGGGAGTGGACGCCGCGTTCCTGTCGCGCGCGGACCTGGTCGAGGAGATCGGGCTGCCGGGCGCGGCTGCGGTGGAGCAGATCCTGCGCGACACGCTCGAGCCGATCGTCGGCGCGACGCGTTTGGACGGAGCGGCGCTCGGCCCACTCGCGCGCGAGTGCGTCGACGCGGGGCTCGACGCGCGCCGCGTGCGCAAGCTCGTCCTGCGCGCGCTCGGGTCGCGCCGTGAGCTCGCAATGTCGCCTGACCGCCTCCGACTCGAGGATGTGGTCGCGGCGCTGCACGCCGAGACCAAGTGAGCACCGCTCTTGCGGCGCCAACCTCGCCCGAGCGCGTCACGATCCCTCGCGACTCGTTCCTGCTGGCGGTGTCGCTCTTCCTCGTCATCGCGGCCACCAACATCCTCACGCCGCTGCTCCCCGACATACGCAACGACTTCGGCGTGAGCATCGCGACGGCGGGCGTGATCGTCGGCTCGTACGGTCTCGCTCGGCTCATCACCGATCTGCCCGCCGGGTTCCTCCTTGACCGCATCGGGCACCGCCGCCTGACGATCGCCGGCTTCATGCTGCTCGTGCTTTCATCGCTTCTCGGCCTCGGCGCAACGAGCGTCCAGATGCTCATCGCGGCGCGTGTTGGCGCCGGGGTGGCCGTCGCGATCATCTCGACGGTGATCCTCGCGGGACTCAGCTCGACGGCCACGGTCGCGAATCGTGGGAAGGTCATGAGCCTCTTCCACGTCGCCAACAACGTCGGTATCGCCGCGTATCCACTCATCGGCGGCATCGTGGGTGTGGCCCTGGGCTGGCGCGCGACGTTCGGCGTGACGGTCGCGCTGGTCATCGTCGCGGCGCTCATCCTCGTGCCGCTGCTGCTGCGGATCCACCCGCGCAAGGGCGCGGCACCACGTGCCCCGACGGCGGACCCGCGCGTGTTGCACGGCCGTTCGCGTGCGATCGCCATCGCCGCCACCAACGTCGGCGTCGTCGCGAACATGATCAACCGCCATGGGTTCCGGAACACGGTCCTACCGCTGTACGCCGCGACATCGCTCGGCCTCGGCGGGATCTCGATCGCCAGCGCGATCGCCCTGATGTCGATCACGGGTCTCCTCGTCGCGACGCCGGGCGGCATGCTCGGCGACCGCATCGGGCGCCGCCGGATCATCACGACCGGTCTCGCCGCGATCGCCGTCGGCGACCTCGTCTTCCTGCTCACGCACGATCTCGTCACGTTCCTCGCGGCCGCCGCGCTCATCGGCTTCGGCGACTTCTTCTCGAGCTCGCAGACCGCCCTGTTGTCCGAGATCGTCCCGCCGGACCAGCGAACGCAGGTCCTCGGTGGCTACCGGTTCTCAGCCGACCTCGGCGCGTTCGTCGGGCCGGTCCTGCTCGCTGGAGTGATGGATCTCGCGAACGCGCAGCTCGCGATCCTCGTGGCCGTCGCGATCCTGCTCACCGCGTCGCTCGTTGCCCGGCTGGGCGTGCCCGGTCTGGTAGATGTGACGCGAGGTCCCGAAGCGCTGAGTGTCGGAAGGAGTTGACCGTGACACCCGATGACGTCGTCGCGAGCATCGATCCCAAGGAGGTGGTCGACCTCGCGCTTGCACTAGGCAACGTCGACAGTCCGACGGGCAGCGAAGGTCCCGCCGGCGAGTTCGTCTTCCAGTGGCTGGCGCAGAGCGGCTTCGCGCCGAAGAAGTACGCGATGATCCCCGAGCGCTTCAACGTCGCCGCGTGGATCGACGGATCGGGTGGGGGACACAGCCTCATCTTCAACGCGCATCTGGACACGACGCTCCGGTCCGACGCGGTCTGGTCCGCGCGCGATCCGAGCGACCGGCTGTACCACTCGGCGTGGGTCGACGGCGACAGCATCGACGGCGACGGCGTCGTCAATGACAAAGGACCGATGGCCGCCTTCCTCGTCGCCGCGAAGGCGATCAAGGCCTCGGGCTATCCGCTGAAGGGCGACCTCGTCGTGAGCGCGGTCTGCGGCGAGATCTCGCGCGAGCCGATCGAGGAGTGGCAGGGTCCGCTCTACATGAGCAAAGACCTTGGCGTGCGCTTCATGGTCACGCACGGCGTCGTCGCCGACTACGCGCTCGTGGCGGAGGGCACCGGCTTCGGCATCGTGGGCATCGAGCCGGGGAAGGCGCACTTCAAAGTCACGATCCTCACCGACACGCCGCGCTACTACACGCCGTACCTGCCGCGCCCGACCGGCCTGGCCGATTCCCCGAACGCGATCGTGAAGGCGACCGCCGCGATCGTCGAGTTCGAGAAGTGGGCCTACGACTACCAGCAGCGCAACACGTACAAGGGTCCGATGGGCACGATCGTCCCGACGGCAAGCGTGAACGCGATCCGAAGCGGGTATCCCTTCAATCTCACGAGCGCGCCTCAGATCGCCTCGTTCTACGTCGACACGCGGATCCTCCCGGGCGCGAACCCGATGGACGTACGCGATGAGCTACGTGGCGTGCTGAAGAAGGTCGGGGTCGAGGGCACCGTTGAGCTCTTCCTCTATCGGCCCGGCTTCGAGGCGAAGGGCGCGGAGCGGCTCATCGACACGATCCAGCGCTGTCACGCCCAGACCTTCTCGACGCCGCCCGCGATCGTCGGCGATCCCGTCACGAGCATGTGGCGCGACACGAACGCCTTCCTTGAGCTCGGGATTCCCGCGATCAGCTACGCGCCACGCGCGCAAAGTCACGCGACAACGAAGTCGTTCAAGGTGCAGGACTTGACCGACGCCGCGCTTGTCTACGCGCGGATCGCGATGGATCTCTGCGATCAATCGCGCCCGTCCCACATGCCGCTCGGCGCGCACCTCAATCGCAACATTGCCGCGTCAATAGGTCGCTAGGCCTAGCCGGAGAACACCAGGCTCTTCACGACCACGGGCACGACCGACCTCTCAGGCACGACTGCGCCGATGTCGATGAAGTCGAGGTCCGAAAGCGCAATCTGATCGACGCAGATGACGGGCGCCCGCACGCCGAGTTCCTCTCGGAGCATCTCGCCGACGATTCCGGCAAGGTCGGCGTCGACCACAACTACGAGTGGAACCGTCGACCGAAGCACATCGCGGGTCCCGTTGGCGATACCGGTGCACAGCTCCCGAACCGCGGAGTACGCGGGTCCGTGTATCCAACGGACCGCGAGTGCGAAGCGACCATCCTGACGGTCGAGACGCGCGATGCCTCGCCGTATCTCGTCCGCGATCGCGGTGGCGCTCAGCGTCTCGGCGCGCACTGCGACGGCCGCGAGATCGCGCAGTGGGAGGAGCGCCGGGTCTGACAAGAACAGCGTGTCGCCGCTGACCTGCACGCTGTACTGCGAGGCGCCGATGCACGTGGCGCGGATCGACTCGACCGGCCGCCGCACGTCGAACCCAGCGAGCTGGCTTGCGATTGCGCGTCCGACGCGCAGGCCGAGATCGCCGAACTCGGCGGTCTCGGAGCGATTGACGTATTCGCCGACGCCGCCGGAGAACACGAGTGTTTTGAAGCGGCCACGCGATGCGAGCGGCTCGGTGAGCCAAAGGGAGTGGTCGTCGAAGTCTCGCCCGCTCGGAAGGCGCAGCGCCAGCTCGGCGATCCGGCTGGCGACGGACTCCAGCGCACCCTCGTCGGGCCGACCGCCAACGGCGAGGGCTACGCCCGCTTCCTTCGCGAGGCGTGTCCCCGCGGTTGTGACCGCCTGGACGTTGCCCGCCTGATCCCACGAGACCACGCGCGCACCGATGTCGAGTGCGGCGGTCTCTTCGACGCGACCATTGCGGCAGACGGCGAGCTTCGTCGTCCCACCGCCAATGTCGATGTTCAGCACGCGGGGCGAGGCGACGTCGCGAGAGAGCGCGACTGCGCCAGAGCCGTGGGCGGCCAAGAGACTCTCGAGATGGTGCCCTGCCGTCGCGCACACGAACTTGCCGGCCTGGCCGCTGAAGAGCGCGACGATGGCGGCGGCGTTCTCCTTCCGCGCGGCCTCGCCGGTCGTGATGACCGCGCCGGTGTCCACGTCGTCCGGCGACCAGCCGGCCTCCGCGTACGAGCGGGCGATGAACCTCGCGAGCGCGTCGGCGTCGATGCGGCGCTCCGAGGCGTACGGCGTCAGGATCACGTCAGAGCGATGGATGACCTTCCGCTCGACGACGGCGTACGCGCTCGAGAGGCGGATGCCCTGACGCTCCAGGCCGAGCTCCGAGAAGATGAGGTGCGAGGTCGTCGTGCCGATGTCGATGCCGACGGTCCGTAGACGCAGGCGCTCGGTCGCGACCTGGCCTTCGTCGTCGTGGTCGTGGCTATGGTGCCGGTGGGCTCCGCTCAGGGACGGCGGCGCTAGACCCGGACCTTGAAGTCGTCCATGCGGACCGTCACGCCCCCGGCGGCGCAGCGCTCGACGTACGTGCGGTGGATCTTCGGGTCCTGGTCCTCGTATTCGATCTGGTTGCCGCCCTGGCTCACGTCCTTGTCGACACCCTGGTTGTCCAGGTACGACGTGAGCTTCCACCGGTTGCCGCCCCAGCGGATCGCGAGGTAGCGCGCCGGGTCGCTGCCGGTGTTGAAGTGCTGGTGCCACCACTGCCCGGGCGGGACGAACAGGCAGCCGGGCTTCCAGTTGACCTCGGTCATCTCTTTCGCGCCGTCCGGCCACATGAGCGAGTAGCCCGACCCGTTCAGCATGATCACGTGGTAGCCAGGCCCGTGGCGGTGCCCCTTCTTATAGGTGCCCACCGGGAACTCGGAGACGTGCGAGACCATCGTGTTGTTCGCGAACTCGAAGCGGATGTTCTTGCTTCCCGCGCCGCGCTCGTGCCAGTCCTTGAGCTGGAAACGCCGGACGTCGGCGACGAAGTTCGTCTCCCACACGCGGCCGGTAAAGAGCGTGCCCGCGCCGTCGAAGTACTCCTTCCGTCCGTCGTACCGATCGGTGAAGACGTAGGGCGTGTTGAAGATGAAGTCGGTGTTGTGGAGGAGATTCATCATGATCGGCATCGTCGTGACGGCGAGCAGGCGCGCGGGAAGCGAGCCCGACCCGTTGTGAAGCCGGTGCTGGGTGTTGAGCGGGACGGAGAAGAGGCTGCCCTCCTGCCATTCGAACGACGCCGGCTTCTCGCCCTCGTTCCAGACCTCGCAGGTGCCGCGCCCGGTCAGCACGAAGAAGTACTCCTCGAAGAGGTGCTTCTCGGGCGCGCTCGACTTTCCCGGATCGAGCCCGATCAGATAGGCGTTGTCGGTGTCCTCGGCTCCAAGCAGGCGGATGTAGGCGCCGCGCGCGTCGAGACGTGGCCACTTGGCGAGCTGTGCGGTGCGCAGATCGTCGACGGCGACGCCCTCCAGGACGGGAATGCCCTCCGACTCGAGGAACAGCTCGTAGGCGCCGCGTCCCCAGAACGAGGGCCGCTGCTGCTCTGTGCCGGTCGTGCCCGATGCATCGCTCATCGCCGATCATCGTACCGCGATGAAATAATCGTCGCCCCGAGGAGGCGCACGCTTGCAGCAGGACTTCGCGAAGACGATCCATCTTGATGCCGGCCCTGATGCGGTCTGGTCTTCCGTGCTCGATTTCCACCGCGTGGCGTCCTGGCTCTCGATCGTGCGCGAAGTGCGCGATATCGACCCGCCGCGTCGGTACGGGGCGCTGCTCGAAGACCGACTGGGGCCGTTCGCGATGCGAGCGGATCTGGAGCTGACGGTCGAGATCCGCGACGGACGCCGGCTGCAGGTGAGCGCCGCGGGCGAAGATCGCCAGGTCGCGTCGCGCATCGCGGCGACGATCGAGCTCGCCGTCGGGGCCGATGGCACAGGCACGTCCCTCGCGGTCACAGGACGTTACGAGGTCACAGGTCGCGTCGCGACGCTCGGCGCCGGCGCGATCCGCAAGAAGGGCGACCGCATCCTCCGGGAGTTCTTCGACAACGCCAGCAGGGCGCTGGGCGGGCGCGGCCCCGCGACCCAGCCGGTAGAGTCGCCGTCGTCATGACGCGACGGCCGAGCGATGCTGCGACGCTTCGACGTTCATAGGGTCGCCTCCGTCAAGGAGGCCGTGCAGCTGCGCGGGCTGTTCGGCGACGACGCCGCCGTGTATGCGGGCGGCACGGAGCTGCTCCTTGCGATGAAGCTCGGCGTCGCGCGCTGGCCGCACCTGATCGACGTGAAGCCGATCGTGGCACTGCGCGAGATCAGCGCGACGAAAGACACGCTGCGCATCGGCGCGACCGCGACCCACTGGGACATCGAGCGCCATGAGGTCGTCACGAAGGCGCTGCCCGCGTTCGCTCGCCTCGAGGCCAACGTCGCGAATGTCCGCGTGCGCGCCGCCGGAACGCTCGCCGGCAACATCGCGTTCGCCGAGCCGCACGCCGATCCGCCCACGCTCCTCATGGCGCTCGGCGCGCTCGTGATGCTCGAGGGCGCGAAAGGGCCGCGCTCGCTGGCGCTCGCGGACTTCATCACCGGCATGTACGAGACCGCCATCGCCGCGGACGAGATCATCGTCGCGGTCGAGATCCCGGTACCAGCGCGGGACGTGCGCATCGCGTACGTGAAGTTCCAGATCCTCGAGCGGCCCAGCGTCGGGGTCGCCGCGGTGGCGATGCTGCGCGACGGCCGCTTCGTCGGTGCGCCGAAGGTCGTGGTGGGCGCGGTGGACGAGATGGCGCGCGCGGTCGACACGGCGCAGCTCGCCGGCGCGGATGCGCGCGCAGCGGACACACGCGAAGCGCTCGCTGAGGCCGCGCGAGCGGCGGTCGAGCCGATCCCGGATCTCGCCGGCAGCGTCGAGTACAAGCGGCATCTCGTCGGCGTCTTCGCGAACCGCGCCGTCGACTCGCTGCTGGCGCAGGCCTCGTAGCGATGGGCAAGCGCGAGATCCGGCTCCGCCTCAACGGCGGCGACCGCCGTGTCGAGATCGAGGATCAGATGCTGCTCATCGAGCTCGTCCGAAGCCTGGGACTGGTCGGCACGAAGCTCAGCTGCGACGCGCAGGTCTGCGGCGCGTGCACCGTGCTGCTGGACGGACGGCCGGTCAGCTCGTGTACGACGCTCGCCATCGAGGCCGATGGAAAACCGGTCGTGACGATCGAGGGCCTCGCCGACGGCGCGAAGCTCCATCCGCTGCAGCAGGCGTTCATCGATCGCTTCGCGTTCCAATGCGGCTACTGCACGCCGGGGATGATCGTGTCCGCGAAAGCCCTGCTCGATGCGCGTCCCGCTCCCGACGCCGCCGAGGTACGGCACTGGATGGAGGGCAACATCTGCCGCTGCACGGGCTACCAGACCATCGTCGATGCGGTGCTCGACGCCGCCGAGCATCTGCGGAGCGCGCGGTGAAGGACAAGCGCGTCGCGGGAACGTCGGCGCGCCGGGCGGACGGCATCGCGAAGGTCACCGGTGCGGCCCGCTACGCGGTCGATCTGTCCGTCCCCGGTATGGCTCACGCGATCGTGGTCCGGTCGACGCGCGCCCACGCGCGCATCAAGAGCATCGACCGGGAAGCCGCGGCCGCCAGCCCCGGCGTGATCCGCGTGCTGACGGGCGATGACCTCGTCGGCGCGGGGCTCACGCCCTATTACGGGCACGTCGTGCTGGACCACCCCGTCCTCGCGATCGAGCGGGTCCGGTTCCACGGCGAGCCCGTCGCGCTCGTCGTCGCCGACACGCGGCGCGAGGCCGCTGAGGCCGCCGAGCTCGTCGAGGTCACCTACGAAGAGCTGCCGGTGGTCATCGACGCGGAGGATGCGCTAAAGAAGGGCGCGCCTGACCTCCACGAGCGCCGCGGCGACCGTGTCGGTGACGAAGGCATGGATGAGGGCGAGGGCGGCCTCCCGACCAACGTGTGCGCCGTCGCTCGCGTCGGCTGGGGCGACCTCGACGACGCGTTCGCGCGCGCGCACCTGGTCGTGGAGGGGGAGTACCGGTATCCGATGCTCTACGGGTACGCGATGGAGCCGTACAACGCCCTCGCATTCTTCGATCAGGGCGACCTCGTCGTGTATTCCAGCGCGCAGCACGTGTACATGGTCCGGCGCGACCTCGCGCGCATGTTCCATCTGCCGCTCGCGCGCGTTCGCGTCAGCGCGCCATACGTCGGCGGCGGTTACGGCACGAAGTCGTACACGAAGGTCGAGGGTATGACCGCCGCGGCCGCCTTCTTCACCGGGCGTCCGGTGAAGCTCGACCTCAGCGTCGAGGAGGCGATCCTCACGACGCGCTCCGCATCGGCCCACATCCGCGCGCGGTCGGCGTTCACGAAGGACGGGAAGCTGCTCGCACGCGATTTCGACATCGTCATGAACGCCGGCGCGTACACCGACAACACGCCGCTGGTGAATTCGAAGACCGCGAACCGCTGCTTCGGCCCGTACCGCATCCCCGCGCTGCGGGTCGTCGCGCGCTCGGCCTTCACGAACACCGTCCCTTCGAGCTCGCTGCGCGGTTTCGGCGCGCCGCAGGGCAACATCGCCGGCGAGCTCCAGATGGACGAGGCCGCGGTCGCGCTCGGCATCGATCCGGTCGAGCTGCGCATGCGGAACCTCGTCGGGCCCGGGGAGGAGCTCATGCCCGGGAAGCGTCCGCTGGACGCCGACCTGCGCGACGACCTGCGCTGCCTGGCGTCGGCGCTGGAGTGGCCGGGAGCGATCGTCGGCCGCTCGATCGGGCTCGGGGTCTCGGCGTCCGACGCGGGCGCGTATCCGACGTCCACCGCCGCGGTGCGGATCCATTCCGATTCGTCGGTCACCCTGTTCACCGGATCGACCGAGCTCGGGCAGGGCTCGCGCACCGTGCTCGCGCAGATCGTCGCCGAGGAGCTCGGCGTGGCGCTCGAGGGCGTCGGCGTCGTGAACGGCGACACCGGCGTGGTCACCTACGAGCGCACCACCGGCGCGAGCCGCACGACGACGATCACCGGTCGCGCCGTCCAGGAGGCGTGCCGCGATGCGCGGCGGCGCGTCCGCGGCCTCGCCGCCGATACGCTCGCGGTCGCCGCCGCCGAGATCGAGGACGCGCCGGGCGGCATCGGCGTGGCAGGCCGCGAGCTCGGCTACGGCGAGGTCATCGAGCGTTGGTTCGGCGCGGGCGGCGAGGTGCTGGGTCACGGTGCCGTGCGCCGCGCCGAGGGCTTCGCAAAGATGCCCCCCTTCTACGAGATCGGCTGCAGCGGGCTCGAGCTGTCGGTCGACCGCGAGACCGGGCAGATCCACATCACGAAGCTGACGACCGTCGGCGACGTCGGCTTCGCGATCAACCCCGCGCTCGTGCACGGTCAGGACGCCGGCGCGGCGATGATGGGTCTCGGTGCGGCGCTCCACGAGGAGCTCGTGTACGACGGTGAGCAACTGGCGAATCCCAACGTCGTCGACTATCGCGTGCCGCGCTTCAGCGACCTGCCGGATCAGGTGACCCACCTGCTCGCGGAACGTGGCGACGGATCGGGCCCATATGGCGCGAAGGGTGCGGGCGAGGGAGCGGGGAACACCATCGGCGGTTCGGTCGCGTCGGCCCTCGGCCGTCTCTTCGGCGTCTTCCCACATCAGCTGCCCGCGACACCGGAGCGCGTCTGGCGCCTGATCCGCGACGCCGAAACGAAGCGGGACCCTTAAGACCGCCTGGATCCCTTTGGCCGCAGGGGCGAGCAAGCGAGCCGATCCGTGTGGATCGCGTATCAGCGAAGCGAACGGTTCGCGCCATGCGCGGACTTTTCGACCCATTTACGCACGGCTTGCTGAGATCGCTGCACCGTTGCCTGCCTATTCACACGCTTGATCGTTCCACGACCTTGCGGCTCCTCGTCGTGTCGGTCGTGCACAGGCCAGGTCGCCGGTGTACCGCTCTTCGCAGGCAGGCTTCACCGCGGTGGGGAAAAGGTTGGTTCGAGGCCCACGGGGGGCAGCTGTGATCGCGGGCGCCGTCGTCCTCTTGTTCTTGG
>JBDTMY010000067.1:0-9988 GCA_039934015.1 Chloroflexota bacterium
CCGTCGATGGCGATCGTGCGCGGCGTCATCGCTGTGCACCGCGTTGCGGCCGCCCCGGCACCGAAACCCTCTTTCCGCGCGAAACCCCGCCCCTGCGGGGCCGGGACCCCTCGCGCGCGGGGGCCCTCGGCGCCAGGACTCGCGCTGCCGGTGCCCTGCGAACATCGTGCTGCTGTCGCGGCCCGCCGACTCTCACGCGAGAGACCGCGCCTCGTCGCGCGACGCGCGGTGCGACTCCCCGGGCGTTGGCTGTGGTTCGAACTCGCGGCGCGAGCTCTCGCCCGCCGCGCGGCGGCGCAACGCGTGGCGCGGTCGGACGCGCGCTAGGTCGGCGCGGCGGTCGCCGCGCGAGCGGACGCGGCGCAAGGGGACGTGCTTTCTCTTCGCTCACCGGCATGGCGGGCGGTGCGGAGCCGGTCGTCAGCGCTTCGATCTCCCTTTTGGTGAGATCCCTGAACTCCCCTGGTCGTAGCTTTCCCAGCTGGAGCTGGCCCATGCGAACGCGCACGAGACGGGTCACTTTGAGTCCGACGGCGGAGAACATGCGACGCACCTGGCGTTTCCAACCGGTCCGCAGGACGACCGAGACACGTGAGCGGCCGCGTGAGCGCGAGCTCACCGCGATGCGCACGGCGCGCGCGATACCTTCTTCGAGCGGGATGCCGCGTTGGAGGCGCGCCAGCGCTTCGTCGGTCAGGTCACCCTCCACCGCGACGTCGTACTCGCGCTCGTGGCCGTAGCGCGGATGGAGGACACGCTGTGCCCAGGCGCCGTCGTTGGTCATCAGCAGCAGTCCCTCGGAGTCCGTGTCGAGGCGACCGACGGGATACAGGCGCTCGCGCGCTCCGATGTGGTCCACGACCGTCCGTCGTCCATGCTCGTCCTGCGCGGTCGAGACGATCCCGACCGGTTTGTTCAACAGGACGTAGCGGTGCGCGGCCGGCGCCGGGATCAGCCGGCCATCGAGCTCGATGTGCGCATCCTCCGCCACGCGCGTGCCGAGCACGGTGATCAGCTCACCGTCCACGCGCACGCGACCCTCGCTGATCATCTCCTCCGCGGCACGGCGCGAGGCGACGCCGCGGTCGGCCATCACCTTCTGCAGCCGGATCACGCCGAGCCGTCCCCGACCGCGTCGCGCTCGCCGACGCCGGGGACCCTACCCTCGGGCGTGAGCGCCCGCGGCAGCTCGTCGAGACTGGACAGGCCGAAGCACTCGAGGAACTCCCAGGTCGTGCCGTAGAGGATCGGGCGTCCGGGCGCTTCGCGCCGGCCCCGCTCCTCGATGAGACGCCGCTGCATCAACGTGTAGATCGTCTGATCGCAGTTCACGCCGCGGATCGCCTCCACCTCGGCGCGCGTGACCGGCTGGCGATACGCGACGATCGCGAGCGTCTCGAGCGACGCCGGTGACACCCGCAGGCGGTCGGCGCCCAGATAGGCCGCCACGTGCGGCGCGTGCTCCGGCGCGGTCACGAGCTGCCAATCGTCGCCGTCATGTGCGAGCCGCAGGCCGGTGCCCTGGTAGGACGCCGCGAGCTCCGCGAGGGCGGTGTCGGTCTGCTTCGGCGTCGCGCCGACGACGCGCGCGAGCTCGGACCGCGACACCGGCTTCTCGGCCACGAAGAGGACGCTCTCGACCGCGTTGGCCAGTCCGGATCTCATGACGCCTGCTTTCTCCTGACGAGGATGTCCGCGAACAGCTCGCTCTGTTCCAGATCGATCACGCTGCGCCGGTAGAGATCGAGCAGCGCGATGAACGTTACGACAGCCCACCCGAGCGTGGGCTCGGTGCTCAGCAGCTCCGTGAACGTGACCTGCCCGCGCTCGGCGACGATGGCCTCGATCTCGGTCGTGCGCTCTTCCACCGAGTACCGCTCGCCCGGCGCGACCATCCCTTCCTCACGCGGACGCGCGGCGAGCGCGAGCACCTTGGACCATGCCGCGGCGAGCGCGAGCACTTCACCGCCGCGCGGCGGAAGCTCGGGCGTGCCACCCTCGCGATGGAATCCACGTTCGCCGCTGCGCAGGCGATCGCCGAGCGCCGTCGCACGCTCGCGCACGACGGCGTATTCGAGGAGGCGCGCGCGCAGCTCGTCCTCGCTCTCGCCCTCATCCGTTTCCGCTAGCGGCAGGAGCGACGGCAACAGGCTGCGGGCCTTCAACAGGACCAGGCGCGAAGCGAGCGCGAGGAACGCGGAGACCTCCTCCGCCGGGAGCGTGTCGAGCGCTCGCACGCGCGCGAGGTAGGCGTCGGCGAGGTCGCCCAAACGCACGGTCAGGATGTCGAGCTTCTTCTCCTCGACGAGCTCCAGCAGCAGATCGAGCGGTCCGTCGAAGCCCTCGACGGTGACGTGGGGTCCCTCCGGACCGAGCATCAGGGGAGCGCCTCGCGGTCCGCGCGCGCGAGCAGTCCCTCGTCCGCGTCGCGGGGGGGCTCGTGGTGGCGCGCGATCAGACGCACGACTCGCGCCGACCGTCCCTCGATCTCCGCCTGTGCTGCGCCCCGGCGCGCGTGGTCGAGATACAGGGCGAAGGTCGACTCGCCGCGCGCCAGGCGATCGCGAACGCGCGGCGCGACGCGAGCGAGGATCACGCCCGCGATCCGGTGCCACAGCCGCGTAGCGGCCGGCTTGCCACGATCATGCAGTAGTCCCGCGAGGATCAGCTCCTCATCCGCCCCGAGCGAACGGAGCACCGCGGCGGTGCGCTCCGCGTGCCGCGCGTCGCCCTCGGGTGCCACCACGAAGCGGACCGTCTGCTGGACGCGCTCTCGCACGTCAGCCGACGAGGAACCTGGCGATGGCGAGCGCGGGCCCGAAGACCAAAGAGCTCAGGACGCGGGGCGCCAGCAACAGGATGAAGAGCAGCAGGAACGGACCGTACTGCTGATAGGTGCGCCACGAATACTGCATTCGCGGCGGCAGCAGGCCGTAGACCACGTTCGCGCCGTCGAGTGGCGGGATCGGGAGGAGATTGAATATCGCGAGCACGCAGTTCCAGAGCACGATCGCGGTCAGGATCTCCTCGTACGCGCCGCCGATGAACGACGCCGCGCCAAAGCGCAGGGGGATCGCGCAGAGCGCGGCGAGCACGAGGTTCGCGAACGGTCCCGCGAGCGCGACGAACGTGACGCCCAGGGTCGTTCGGAGGCGGGACTCGTTGAAGGGCACGGGTTTCCCGTATCCGAAGCCCGCGAGCACGAGAAGGAGCGTGCCGAACGGATCCAGGTGCGCCATCGGATTGAGGCTCAAGCGACCGAGGAGACGCGCGGTGTCATCGCCCAGCCGGTGCGCCGCGTAGGCGTGCATGAACTCGTGAACGGTGATGCCGAGGACGATCGCGATGATGAACGCGATGAAGCCGACCGGATCGTCCGCGGCGCGCTGGACCGGCGACACGAGTCCGCCGCTGATGAAGCCGTAGGCGAGGAGGACGAGGCCGAGGATGAGCAGCGGATTCATCCCGCCTGGTCCGCCAATGCCGCGTCGAGCACCGATCACTCTTTGGTCAGTCTATGGATGTCAGCGGCTCGCGATGCGGCCGAGGATGAGACGGCGCGTCGCGACACGTCGCGCGCTCCACCGGAACGCCGCACGGATCTCCGCGATCGCGCCCGCGTCCGCTGGTCGGCCCGCAGCGTGGACCTCCGCGTACGGCTGGCCACGCTCCACGCGGTCGCCCACCTTCGCGTGCAGGACGACCCCCGTACGAAGATCGATCGGGTCACCCTTCTTCTCTCGGCCGGCGCCGAGCCGTACCGAGGCCCGACCGACGCGGTCCGCCGCGATCGCTCCGACGAACGCGGTCCGCCGTGCGAGCAGTCGCTCGACGTGCGGCGCGCGGGGCAGCCTGCCCGGATCGTCGACGGCACGCGCGTCGCCACCTTGCGCGGCGACCAGCTCGCGTAGCTTCGCCAGCCCGCTGCCGTCCGCGAGCGCGCGATCGATCATGACCAGCGCGCGCTTCGTGTCGCGCGCCTTCCGGCCACGCACCAGCATCTCCGCGCCGGCAACGCGCGCGAGCCGCACCAGATCGGCAGGTCCGCGGCCACGCAGGGTCTCGATCGCCTCGGCGACCTCCAGAGCGTTGCCGACGGCGCGCCCGAGCGGCTGCTCCATGTCGGTGAGCTCGCAGGTCACGCCGATCCCGTGCGCCACGCCGATCGCGACCATCGCGCGCGCGAGCGCACGCGCCGACGGCAGATCCTTCATGAACGCGCCGCTGCCGACCTTGACGTCCAGCACGACGGCGTGAGCGCCCGCGGCGATCTTCTTCGACATGATGCTCGACGCGATGAGCGGCAGGGCCGGCACGGTGCCCGTCGCGTCGCGCAGCGCATAGAGGAGTCCGTCCGCGGGCGCGAGCTCCTTCGTCTGTCCGGTCACCACGATCCCGATGCGCTCCAGCTGCGCGAGGAACTCCCCGGTCGTGAGGTCGACGCGGTAGCCCTTGAACGATTCGAGCTTGTCGAGCGTGCCACCCGAGAAGCCGAGCCCGCGTCCGCTCATCTTCGCGACGGGAAGGCCGCACGCCGCCACGAGCGGCGCGACGATGAGCGTCGTCTTGTCCCCCACTCCGCCGGTCGAGTGTTTATCGACGACGCGACCGAACCGCGAGAGATCGAGGCGCTCGCCTGACGCGACCATGCTCGTCGTGAGGGCCGCGGTCTCCTTCGCATCCATCCCGCGCCACACCACCGCCATGAGGAAGGCGGCCATCTGATAGTCGGGGATCTCCCCGCGCGTGTACCCCTGGATGAGGTGGTCGATCTCGTCCGCGGTGAGCTTGCCGCCGTCGCGCTTGCGCTCGATGAGCTCTACGACCCTCAAAGCCGCTGCACGACGCCCTTCACCAGCGTCGCGAGACGCGCCCCTGCCTGATTCGCGACCGCGAGGACTTCTTCGTGCGTCACGTGCTGGATGAGGCCAGGGATACCGGTCGCCATGTCGGTCACGGTCGAGATCGCGAGGATGCGCATCGCCATGTGCCGCGCGACGAGCACCTCGGGCACCGTGCTCATGCCGACGGCATCGGCGCCGAAGCCGCGAAGCATGCGCAGCTCCGCCGGCGTCTCGAAGTTCGGACCAGCGACGGCAACGTACACGCCCTCCCTCAGCTTGGGATCGACCGAGTGCGCGAGCTTCCGCAGCTCCTCGGTGTAGGTGCCGACCATGTCGGGGAACCGCGGGCCGAGCGTGTCGTCGTTCGCGCCGCGCAGCGGATTCGTGCCCATGAAGTTGATGTGGTCGTTCATCACCATGAGGTCGCCCGTCTCGTACGACGGGTTCAGGCCGCCACACGCGTTGGTGAGGATGATCGTGTCGATCCCCCAGGCCTTGAACACGCGGACCGGGAACGCGACGTCCTGGATGTCGTAGCCCTCGTAGTAGTGAAGGCGCCCCTTCATCACGGCGACCGGTCGTCCCTCGAGCGTGCCGACGACGAGCTCGCCGGCATGACCGGGGGCGGTACTCCGGTGCCAGCCGGGGATCGTGTCGTACGGGATCCGGTCCGCGCTGCGCACGTCATCGGCAAGCGCTCCGAGGCCGCTGCCCAGGACGATCGCGACGATAGGTCGGTGCTTCGTCAGTCCCCGGATCGCGGCAACGGCGGCTTTGGCGTCGGTCATGTGCCGGGCTCCTTCAGGATCTTCTCGCGGAGCAGCGTCAGGAACGGACGCGCGTGGGCGGTGCGCACGAAGCGCGCGACGATATCCGCGCGCCGCACGGCGATCCGGTCGCCGGCGCTCAGGTCGTGCTCCTCCTGGCCGTCGATGGAGATCCGAGACGGATCCCGCACTTCGAGCTCGATGCGCTGTTCCGGGTCGAACACGACGGCGTTTCCGAACGACAGGTGCGGCGCGATCGGCACGAGCATGATCGCCTGCGAGCTCGGCAGGATGAGCGGGCCGCCGACGGAGAAGCCGTAGGCGGTGCTGCCCGTCGCCGTCGCGACGATGACGCCGTCGGCCCAGTAGACGATGAGCGGCTCGCCGTCCACGCTTACGGCGACGTGGACCGAACGCACCGCGGTGCCGCGAGCGACGACCACGTCGTTGAGGGCGAGAAAGCGCATCTCCCGCCCCTCGCGTGACAGCCGCGCGTCGAGCAGGGTGCGTTCTTCGACGGTGTGCCGGCCCGCCGCGACGTCGGCGATCGCCGAATCGATGTCGTCGATCGTGATCGTCGTCAGGAACCCGAGGCGCCCGAGGTTCACGCCCAGCAGTGGGATGCCGAGCGGCGACATCGCTCGAGCGGCGCGAAGCATCGTGCCGTCGCCCCCGAGGATGCACGCGACCGTCGCGCCCTTCGCGCTCGCCTCCGCCGTCGCCGTGTCGAGGTTCACGTCCACGACCTCGTGCCCCGCGGCGCGCATGCGCCGCGCGGCATCGCGCGCGCTTCGCACGGCGTCGGGCCGGTCGGGCCGCACGCAGAGGGCGACCTTCATACCGCGGCCCCCGCCGCGGCCGTCCGGAGCTGGTCGGCGTCCAGACCGGGCCGCCCCTTCACCGCGTGAACGAAGATCTCGCGATTGCCCTCGCGCCCTGCGAGTCGCGACGCGGCGACCGCGATGACGCCCGTACCTTCTCGCGCGAAGCGCTCGGCGACCGCGACGACGGCGCCGGCGCGGGCGGCGTTGTCGCGGACGATGCCGCCCTTCTCAACGGCCTCGCGTCCGGCTTCGAACTGCGGCTTCACCAGCGCGATGACGTTGCCGCGGTCGCGCAGGTGCCGGAACGACGGCGGGAGCGCGAGCCGGAGCGAGATGAACGAGACGTCGGCGACGATGAGGTCGACCGGCTCGGGCAGGTCAAAGCCCTCGCGCGCGTTGATCCCCTCCATGACCCGGACGCGCTCGTCGCTTCGCAGCTTCCACTCCAGCTGCCCCTTGCCGACGTCGACGGCGTAGACGCGCGACGCTCCACGCTGCAACAGGCAATCGGTGAAGCCGCCGGTGGACGAGCCAACGTCGAGCGCGACCGCTCTGTCGACTTCGATCCGGAAGTCATCCAGCGCGCCCTCGAGCTTCTCGCCCCCGCGTGAGACGAAGCGCGGGCCGCCTTCGATGGTGACCACCGCATCCAGGTCGACCGGAGCCGCAGCCCGGTCCGCGCGGCCCCCGGACACTCGCACTGCGCCGGCCAGGATCAGCGCCTGAGCGCGTTCGCGGCTGGGCGCGAGCTCGCGCTGCACGAGCAGCTGATCGAGGCGTACGCGACGCGTCACGCGCCGATTCTCGCGTATTTCGCATACTGCGACCGTGCCGAAGCGTCTGCCGCGCGCGCGGACCCTCAAGGGAGAACCGAGGCTCTCCTATTACGACTCCGGCGGAGGGCTGGACGGCGAGCCGCCGATCCTGCTGATCCACGCGAGCCTGTATCGCTCGGAAGACTGGGAGAACATCTTTCCGCGCCTTGCGACGCGTTATCGCGTGATCTCGTACGACCAGCGAGGTCATGGCCGCAGCGCGCGCGCGCCGAGCTACGAGCTTCGTGCGTTCGCCGACGATGCGCTGCGATTCCTCCGTGAGATCGTGAAGGCGCCGGCCGTCGTGATCGGCCACTCGCTCGGCGCGATCACGGCGCTCGTCGCGGCGGCCGAGGCGCCGGAGCTCGTGCGAGCGCTGATCCTCGAGGACCCTCCGCTGAGGTACGGCGTGCCATGGGAGCGCGAGCGCTATCAGGGGCTGCGTGACGCGCTGGACGTGCGCGAGGATCCGAAGGCCTTTCTGAAGGCGGTCGAGAAGCGCCCGCTCCCGTCACCGGGGCCGCACGGCGAGCGCACCTACGGCGAGATGCGCGGCTTCTACGCCGCCGATCGGGTGGTGACCTATTTCAAGGACATCGACCCCGCCTTCCTCGACTGGCGCATGTCGAATCCGGACGCGACGGCTTCGCTCATCGCGGATTCGCTACCGAAGATCGCCGCCCCCGTGCTCGTCGTCACCGGCGAGCCGCGGCTCGGCGCGGCGTTCGACGACAGCGCCGAGTTCACGCTCAAGCGGCAGATCAAGGATCTCACCGTCAAACGCTTCCCCGGTCATGGTCATGTCGTGCACGGCTTCCGACCCGAGCCCTTTCTTGAAACGCTCGAGCCGTTCCTGCGCCGCATCCGCTCATCCGCCTGACCTGCCCGGCGCGCTTGCGCACCGGCCTATCGTCGAGCGGTGCGGTCTCTGATCGCTTTCGTCCTGGTCCTCGGCGCGTGCGCGCCGATCGCGCAACCGGTCCCCTCGGTCGGGCCCGCGGCCGCGACGCCTGCCGCGCCCGAGGCCGAATCGACCGGCCCGGCATCGACGTTCACACCCGTCGTACCTCCCGCGCCACTGCTCCAAGCGCCGGCCGTGACGCTTGCCTCCGCGCCGTTCCCCATCGAGCCCTCGTTCGCGCTGACCCGAGCGGTGGTCGCGCCGGGCGACGAGGAGGCCGCGCGCTGGGGAGTCGACTGGTACCTCCAGGGCCTCGACCGCTATCGCGAGAGCGGCGACTACCTTCCGGTGAGCGGCGCGTTCGGTAAGGCCGTGGCCGCGGCCTTGATCGAATCGCGGACGCCGGGCCTCAAACGGTCTTTCGTCCTGCAGTCGCTTCGCATCGAGGCGCTGTACCGAAAGCCGTGGGGCACGCAGGCGCTCGCAGACGTGCGCGTGACGATCGCCGACCGCGCGGTGGACCGTTCGTCGCCGGACCAGCTCGAGACCGGGCTGCTTCGTCTCACCGGCGACCGCCGCCTGCAGGTCGTCGACTCGTGGGACGACTCGACCGGTCGCTGGTTCAACGGACGAGCACCGGACGATCCCGCGGGACTGCGCGCGGCGATCGCGCCGGCACTGGGCCATTACCTCCGCACGGAGAGCTGGGTCGTCGGCCTCCCCGCTGAGACGTATTTCAGCGGCGTCGATTCGACGCCGTTCCAAAAAACTCGCGGCGCGTACCTCGCGACCTTCGATCGCACGGCCACGACCTCGCGCACATTCGCCGAGGTGAGCGGGGTGATCGAGCGCTTCGACACCTTCGCCGAGATGGCCGGCGGTCTCGTGACGGTGCGGTTAGCCGGGACGCTCGTGACGACCGACGCGGCGGGCCGAACTCAGCGGCAGCCCGTGACACGTCACGTCAAGGTGTTCTTCGGCAACTGGATACCCGAGGTCGTCGATGAGGAACTGACGCCGGGGGTCTGGCGATCCGGCGGCGATCTCGCCCTGCTCGAGATCGACGTCAATCGTGCCTGATGACCACGTGACCGGCGGTCGCCGGTCTTAGGAGGTCCGCTCCTTCGCCTGCTTCTGGAGGGCGTCCGCCAGCTGCGTGATCCGAAGCTCCGCGGCGTCGAGGCGCTTCGCGCAGCGCTCGTAGAGGCGCAGTCCCTCTTCGTAGAGACGGACTGCCTCGTCGAGATCGAGCGACGCATCCTCAAGGCGATCGGCGATCGCCTCGAGCCGCGTGAGTGCCTCTTCGATGCTCGGCTCGGCCTCAGCCACTCTTCAGGGTCCCTTCCACGGTGACGTCCGCGCGCCCGTCGCGCATCCGCAGTCTGGCGCGTTCGCCGACTTGAAGCGTCGCGACCGACGCCCGCACGCGTCCGTCGGCGCCCTCGACGATCGCGTAGCCACGGCCCAGCACCTTCAGCGGCGACAGCGCCTCGAGGCGGCGATGCGAGCCGAGGAGCCGTTGGCGTCGCGATGGGACCAGGCGCGACATCGCGCGGTCGATCTGTCGGCGGTCCTCGTCGAGCCGTTGACGCAGGGCCGCGACCTTCGCGGGAGGAGCGCGCCGCTCCACCAGTCGCCGCGCCTGGTCCAGCCGGTGACGCCGCCCCTCGAGCGCCTCACGCATGCGCGTCGCGACGCGTCGCCACAGGCGCTCCGCCGCGACCTGATGCCGGGTCGAGTCGGGAACGACAAGCTCGGCGGCGACGGACGGCGTCGGCGCGCGGACATCTGCGGCGTGATCCGCGAGCGTCACGTCCGTCTCGTGCCCCACGCCGCA
>JBDTMY010000068.1:0-12750 GCA_039934015.1 Chloroflexota bacterium
CCGCAGACGATGAACGCGTCGAGCAGCTCGTCCGGGATGAGCCCGCCGGCCGTGGTGTAGTCCTCCTTGCGCCAGTGGACCGCGATCCGGTCGCGCAGGTCGGGATCGAATCCCGCGCGATCCAGGGTCACATCCGAAAGGATGCTCATCATGAAGATCACGAATGGTTCGCGCTTCGCGCGGTTGAGTGCGTCGCGCCGCGTGTCGGCGACGAGGGTGAGCAGGTAACCCGCGACGTCGAGGTCCTTCGGATCGCGACCGGCTTCGACCGCGGCCTTGTTCATCACGCTGAGCAGCTTCTTCAGCCCGGGGATCGATTCGGCTGGCCGCGCGAGATACCCATCGCCCTTCTGACCCGCGAGCTCCATGATCGGAGAGCGGTAGCCGGCGAGGTAGATCGGCACACGGTGCACCGGCGGGAACATCGGCTGGAGCGGCGGCAGGCCCGGCGTTCCCGACGGCATGCGCTCGCCCTTCCAGAGCGTGTGCAGGGTGTCGATCGCCTTGCTTGACTCGGTGACCGCGTCCGCGGGCGTGTATGGGATGCCCATCTGCGCGAGGCGCAGCGGAAGGGCCGAGCCGATCCCAAGCAGGATCCGCCCGGGCGCCATCTCGTCGAGCGCGCTGACGGTCATCGCGATGAGCACGGGGTGGCGCGTGAACGGATTGACCGCACCCAGGCCGATCTTGATCTCCTCGACCTGTGCCGCCGTCGCGCTCGCGTAAGTGATCGCGTCACGCTCAAAGTACGAGTCGTGGAACCAGATCGACTCGAGACCTAGTGATCGCGCGCGCTCGGCCCACCTGACCGTCTCCGAGACGTCGCCGCGCGCGTTCAGACCCAGACCGACCCGGCGTGCGAGCGTGGCCATCAGTCCACACCTTCCTCTAAAAGGTCTTGTGCGCGGTCGATGCGCGCGAGTGTGCGTTCTCTGCCGAGCAGCTCCAAGGACTCGAATAGTGGCAGTCCCACGGTCCGTCCGGTGATCGCCACCCGGATCGGATGACTGGCGTCCTTGAGCGACCATCCCTGGGCCGCCGCGATGCCTTCGATGGCACTGCGGATCGCGGCATGGTCGAACGGCTGGACGTGTCCCAGCACGACGGTCGATTGCACGAGCAGGTCCAGCGCCTCGCGTGGCTCTTTCTTCTTGGGCACGAGCAGCCTGGCTTCGTACGGGGGCGGCTCGGCGAACAGGAACTCGACCTGCTCCCGAGCGTCGGCGAGCGTGACCATGCGCTCGCGTAGCAGAGGAAGCGCTTTCCGGATGACCTCCGGATCCCAGGCGGGCTCCAGGAAGGCCCCGAGGCGACCGAGGAGATCGTCCTCGGCCAGCTTGCGGATCCAGATCCCGTTGAACCAGTCCAGCCGTGCCTTGTCCCACTTGCCGCCGGCGCGCTGCACCTGATCCATCCGCCAGCGCACGATGAGCTCGTCCATGGAGAAGATCTCTTCCTCGGTGCCCGGCGACCACCCGACCAGCGCGAGGTAGTTGACCATCGCCTCCGGCAGATAACCCTGCGTCTTGAACTCCTCCACCTTCGTCGCGCCGTGGCGCTTCGCGAGCTTCTTCCCGTCGGGGCCCAGAACGTTGGGAACGTGTGCGTGCGGCGGGATCTCCCAGCCGAATGCGCGCCAGATGAGCAGGTGCTTCGGCGTCGACGGAAGCCAGTCCTCGCCGCGGAAGACATGGCTGATGCCCATGACGTGGTCGTCCACGACGACGGCCAGGTGATACGTCGGATACCCGTCGGATTTCAGGAGCACCTGGTCCTCGATCGTATTGAGCGGCCACTCGATGTGCCCGTAGACCAGATCCTCGACCGCGACGACGCCGTCGTCGGGCACCTTGAGCCTGACGACGTGCGGCTCGCTTTTCGCGCGCTCGGCCGCTTCCTTCGGATCGATGCGGCGGCAGAACCGGTCGTAGCGGGTGATCTCCTTGCGCAGGGCCTGCTGCGCCCGCAGGGCGGCCAGGCGCTCCTTCGAGCAGAAGCAGTAGTAGGCGGAGCCGGTGTCGACGAGCTCCTGCGCGTGCTTCTGATAAAGAGGCAGACGCTTCGACTGGACGTAGGGCGCGTGCGCTCCGCCTTCCCGCGGACCCTCGTCCCACCGGATGCCGACCCAGTCGAACCCGTCGTAGATGGAGTCGATCGCACCGGGCACGAGGCGGTCCTGGTCGGTGTCTTCGATGCGCAGGATGAGCGAACCCTGGCTCTGCCGCGCGAAGAGGTAGTTGTAGAGGGCGGTCCGCACGCTTCCGATGTGGAGCGAACCGGTGGGGGAGGGCGCGAAGCGAACTCTGACCGTCACTTCTTCAAGTCTAGGTATCCTTGAAGGTGATGAGTGTCACGACACGTCGCGAACGGCGGGAGCGGGAACGCGTTCGGGAGCAGCGCCGCCGCACCACCGGCGGTGGCGGTCCCGCGCCGCGCCCACGCATCGGCCAGGGCTGGATCGTCCTGGGCGTGATCGCCGTCTTCGTCGCGCTCATCCTCGTGGCCCGCGCCCTCGGCGCGTTCGACCCGCCGGCGCCCGCGATCGACGTCAACTCGAGCGAGTTCGACACCGCGGGTCAGACCGTCGGTACGAAGGTCGAGGCGCTCGGTCCAGAGCACATCCCCAGCGGCCAAAAGGGGAACTACAACTCGGTGCCAGCGACGTCCGGCCAGCATTGGGCGCAGCCTGCGGCTCCGGCGCCGTGGGGGATCAAGGACACCGCGCTGCCGAATGAGGTGACGACGCACAACCTCGAGCACGGCGGCATCGTGATCGCCTACAACAACCTCACGACCTCCGAAGTCGACCAACTCAAAACGATCGCGGGCCAGCTCCGGTCCAGCGGATTCCCCAAGGTCATCCTTGAGCCCTACCCGGACCTGAAGGACGCGAAGGTCGCCCTCACTGCGTGGTCGTGGCTCTACAAGCTACCCACGGTGGATCAGACGCAGATCGTCCGCTTCTTCCGCGCGCACTACGACCCGGTCGAAGCGCCGGAGCGAGGATCGCCCTAGCTCAGTCGTCGCCCCAGTAGCGCTGCTCTTTCCAGGGGTCGCCGGTGTTGTTGTAGCCGTTTCGCTCCCAAAAGCCGGGCTTGTCGACGTCCGAGAACTCGATCCCGCGCAGCCACTTCGCGCTCTTCCAGGCGTAGAGCGGCGGCACGACCAGCCTGGCGGGAGAGCCGTGCTCGGCCGTGAGCGGCTCACCGTTCGCGCGTAGCGCGATGAGGCAGTCGTCGCGCATGCAGTACTCGATCGGCGTATTCGCCGTGAAGCCGTATTCGGAGTGCGCGATCACGAACTTGGAGTCGGATTTCGGCTTCGCGAGCTCGAGGATCTTCGAGAACGGGATGCCTTCCCATTTCTGATCGAGGCGCGACCACGTCGTCACGCAGTGCATGTCGGCCTGGACCGCGGTCTGATCCAGCTTCTGGAAGTCCTCCCAGTTGAGCTTGATCTCGGTCTCGACATTGCCGAACACGCGGAAGTCCCAGGTCCTGGGATTGAACGGCGGCACCGGGCCGTAGTGCAGCACCGGCCACTTTTCCGTGAGGTACTGCCCGGGTGGCACGCGCGCGGCCGTCTCGGCGGGAAGGTCGGCCTTCTTCTTGAACAGCTTCATGACTCACGCTCCATTTGACTCATTCGAGGCCCGACGCTCGGCGCAGCATCTTGAAGGTGTAGATCCCCGTGTCGTGTCCGTCGCCCCAAGACGGCGTCAGACCATAGCGACCGACCGGGAACACCTCTTTCAAGGTGGTCTGCTCCTCGCTGAAGCGAGTGTCCTCGTTGACCTCGCCCTTGTATGCGCCCTCGCCATGACAGTACGCGCACATGCACGCGCGGCGTAGGGGCTCCCAGGCGTACTCGCTCACGTTGCCGTCGTCCCAGGTCACGCGGAGAACGCGCGTGAGGGCGACGATCTCCCAGTCGGTGGCGCGGTGGAAGACATCGGCCATACGCCCGATGATACGGAGGTGGCGACCATCGAGGACTTCCAGAAGATCGAGATGCGCGTCGGGCGCGTCCTCGCGGTCGAGGACTTCCCGGAGGCGCGCAACCCGAGCTTCAAGCTCATCATCGATTTCGGGCCGCACGGCACGCGGCGTTCGTCCGCGGCGGTGCGCCGGTGGTACGAGAAAGCCGATCTCGTCGGCCGGCTGGTGGTCTGCGTCACGAACTTTCCGCCGCGGCGGATCGCGACCTTCGACTCCGAGGTGCTGACGCTCGGCGCGGTCGCCGAGGATGGACGGGTGGTGCTGCTGCGACCTGACGACAACGCCGAGCTCGGGAGCCCGATCGCCTAGTTAGATCACCAGTCGAAGAAGTTCAGCCGGTCCGGCGGCCAGAACCGCAGGATCACTTTCCCGATGATGCGGCTGTACGGCTGCGCACCGAACGTGCGCGAGTCCGACGAGGACAGCCGGTTGTCGCCGAGCGCGAAGAAGGACGCATCCGGCACTTTGAACGGGTATTTGACCTCGGGGCTCTGTGGCAGCGTGGCGCCGTGCGCCTGTGGGAAGAAGCGCAGCCGCCCGTTGACGTAAAGGTTCCCGTCGCGCAGCTCGACCGTCTCGCCAGCCACCGCCACGATCCGTTTGACATAGGGGATCTGCGTGTCGATGGTCGGGTTGAACACAACGATGTCGCCGGGCTGCGGCGAGACGAAGCGATAGTCGACCTTGCTCACGAGGACGCGGTCGTTCTGAAGGAGCGTGGTCTCCATGCTGCGCTGACGGACCTCTGTCACCTGCACCACGAACAGGTTCAGGACGACGGAGATGATGACGGCCAGCGCGAGCGCCTGGACGATCTCGAGGATGGCGCGCCATGAGAACGGCGCGTCGTTCATCGGAGGGGCAGCGCGATAAGCCTCGTCAGTGCTCAAGAGACTTCAAGTGTCGCACGGTCTAGCGTTCATCGCGTGACACGTGCGAGGCTGCGCTTTCCCGCGGGCGACCCGATCGAGGTCGAGCTCGACGAGGTCGCGGCGTACGGGCCGGAGGTGCCCGGATTTCGCGCTTGGCTTGGCGCGGTATCGGCGTCGGATCAAGGTCGCTGGGTGATCCGTTTCGCGGACGAGACCGTACTCGGATTCCAGCGCAGCGAGCTCAAACGCATCCGCCTGACTCCGACCGGTGCCGACATCACCATCGGCGAGGAGTCGCGCAGCCTCAGCGTCACTGAGAAAGACGTGGTGTCCTTCGGTCCTGAACCGGAAGGCGCGCGCGCCTGGCTCGGGCGTCTCGCGCATGGGAAGGGCGAGGCCTGGATCCGGATGCGCGACGGACGCGAGCTTCGTTTCGCGATCGGTGATGGCCCGCATGTGAGCTTCCGCGATCCAGCATCGCCGCCGACCGCCTAAGCCGACGCGAGCACGTCCTCGGCGCGATGTTAGCCGTCGGCCGCGATCTTCCCCGCGACCTCGCGTCCCAGCCGCGCGCTGTAGTTCGTGCCGCGATCCTCGGGATAGATCTGCGTCGTGTTCCCCAGGTACAGCCCGCGCCGCGGCGACGCGAACGGAAGGATGCGGTGCCGATTCCCGATGCGCGGCACCGGCTGCGCGGCGTCTTCGCGGAACGACCAGTACCGAAGGACATCTTTCCGATCGAAGCGCGGGTTCATCTGTGCCAACGCGGCGACATAATGCGCCAGCAGCTCCTCCGTATTCATGCGCGTAAGCGGGTGGCCGCCGGGCACGTAGTTCGACACGTACAGGTAGCGCGCCGGATACCGCTCGGCCGGCACGAGATTGGTGTGCTCGACGAGACCGAGGAACGGAACGTTGCTGTCGGCGATGTTGGTCCAGTAGGTGGGGCTGAACGGACGGCGGAGCTCGAGCAGCAGGACCACCGCGGTCTCGTACGTCCAGTCCTCGAGGCGACGCGCGTAATCCGCAGGCCAGTCGGCGAGTCGCCGGGTGATGAACGTCGGTGTGGTGAAAAGCACGGCGTCGGCGCGGCCATCGAGCGCGGGCTCCGCGGACGACTCGCCGGCGCGCCGACGGTAGGCGCCCGGGCCGGCGCACTGCAGCACGAAGCCGCTGTCTTCCGTCACGTGGAGCACCTCGCGGTCGACGATGATCTCGCCGCCCAGCTTGCGGATCTCCGCGGCGAGCGCCTGACAGATCGCGCGGAACGATCCGCGCGGGTAGCCGAGCTGCTCTTTCGTAGCGCCGCTGCCGCGCAGCTTGCGACGCAGGCGGAACTTCGACCAGAGCCACGCGAGCGGCACGCGTTCGCTGTCGGCGCCGAACTTCCCGAGCATCAGCGGTGTCCACACCGACTCGAGCGCGCGATCCCCGGAAGCCTTCCGCAGCCAATCGAGCGCGCCGATGTCATCCATGTGCTCCCAGTCGGTCCGCGACGTGAGCCGCAGCACCGAATAGCCGAGCCGCAGGCGATCGACGAGCGGGAGCGGTCGATAGCGCAGGAGATCGAGCGGGCTCACGAAGGGCCAGACCCGGCCGCGCGCCCAGATGCCCACGGACGAGGTGTGCCACTCGAGCTCGCCCGGCAGCAGCTCGTCGTGCAGCGCGATCATGTCGCTGTCGCTCTGGAAGAGGTGGTGGTAGTAGCGGTCGATCCACACGCCGCTCCCTAGATCGAACGCGCTCGCCTGGCCCGAAACATCCGGCCACCGCTCGTACAGGGTCACGGCGTGCCCGCGGCGCGCAAGCTCGCGGCCGGCGACGAGTCCGGCTACGCCTGCACCGACGATCGCGACCCGCCTCGGCACCAGCGCACAGGATGCGCGAATCTGTTGCGCGATGCGCGTAGGAGTCTTCGCGGCGGCGCTGCTCTCGCTCCTTGCTGTTGCCGTGCTGGTGCCGAATCACCCGGCCGGCCGCGATCCGGCCGAGGACTCGGGCGTCTTCTTCTACGCCGCCCAGCGCCTGCTGGAGGGCGGCGCACCGTACCGCGACATCTGGGACCACAAGCCGCCGGGCGTGTATTTCGTCGATGCGGTGGGGCTCGCGCTCGGGCGACAGACCGGGGTGTGGCTGGTACAGGTCGCGTCCCTCGTCGCGGCCGCGTTGCTCGGGTTCCGCGCGCTCCGCCGCGAGTTTGGCGCCGCTGCGGCGCTCGTCGGATCTGTCGCGTGGCTCGTCACTGTGCCGCGGCTGTTCCTCGAGTACGGGCAGACCAGCTTCGTCGAGTTCTACGCGTTGCCGCTCCAGTTCGGCGCGCTCCTGCTGTTGAAGGACGTTCGCACGCCATCGACCGGGCGCGCGATCGCCATCGGCGCTCTGGGCGGCGCAGCGTTCCTCTTGAAGCCGACCCTCGTGGGTGTCTGGCTCGCCATCGGGCTCGTGATGCTTCTCCGCAGCCGGCGCACTTCCGTGATGCCACTTGCCCTCGTCGCTACTGGCGCGCTCCTGCCGATCGGGATCGTCGCGGCCTGGGCCGCCGCGCGCGGCGTGCTCGGGGAGATGGTGGATCAAGCCCTCGTCTACAACCGCGCGTATGCCGCGTTCGCGCCGGTCTCGGATCGGATCGACGCGGTCCTCTCCGGCCTGCGGCTTACGTTGCCTTCCGGCCTCGCGCTCGTAGCCGTCGCCGCGTGGCTGTATGCCTTGCTGACGCGCCGCTTCGCTCCGAGCGTGTTCGGCGTCGCCCTCCTCGCCCTCCCGATCGAGATCGTCCTGTCGACATGGGGCCGGGGCTACCACTACTACTTCATCCCCTGGCTGCCGGCGATGGCGATCCTCACGTCATTCGCGGCGAGCGAGGTGCTGCGCACCGTGCCCGGGCGGCTGGCGCGGCCGGTGCTCGCGCTCGGGGTCCTTGCGATGTGCGTCCTGCCTGCGTTGCTGGTCGCGCGCTTGGCGCTCACGACCGATGAGGGGCGCGCGCGCGCAGCCGGCGCGTACCTTGCCGCGAACACGAAGCCCGACGACACGGTGCTCATCTGGGGCTCGCACACCGAGGTGTTGTTCCTCGCCGGCCGCCGGTCACCGACGCGCTACGTCTACCAGTACGCCGCGCTCGCGACCCGCGGCTACGCGACGCCGGCCCGCGTCGAGGAGCTCCTCGCCGATCTGCGGCGCGAGCGACCCGCGCTCATCCTCGACGCCTCATCCGAGAGCTTCGTGACGCCCCCGCTGGATATCGCCGGGTCCAGCGCATGGGTCTCGCCCGAGGCGCAGTACGCGCCGCTCCCCGAGCTTGCGCGGGTGATCGAGTACATCGTCGCGAACTACGACCGCACCGGGACGGAGCCGGCCACCGGCTGGCCCCTCTGGCGCCTAAGAGCGCCTTAGCACCAGGCGGCGCTGGCTGGCGAAGACACCCGGCGCGATCGCGACGAGCGCGCGATCGATCAGGTCGACGACCCGCATCGCGGCCCACGGCAGCGGGAGGTAGGGGACCGTCGCGGTCACACCGCCCGAGTTGAACTGTACGAAGAACTCGGACATGCCCGAGTCGACGACGACGAACTCGGCGTAGCGCTCGCGAAACCGGTCGAGGTCGTCGAAGAGCAGATTCGGGATGGCGCAGTTCGCGCTCCACGGATCGCTCGGGTCGTTGCACGGGCGGGTCGCATCGAACGGATCGGCCGAGAAGTCGTAGCCCTCGTGTCCCGTCGCGCGCAGCGCGATCTGTGTCGTCCGCGAGCAGTTGCACTCCTGGATGAGCAGATGCCCGCCCGGACGGAGCACGCGCGCGGCGCCGCGAAAGAAGCGGTCGGGGTACGCCACGTGATGGATGACGTTGTTCGCGATGAGCACGTCGACGCTCGCGTCCCCGTACGGCAGCTCCTGCGCGTCGACGACCCGTTTCGCCCACGGCCGCGGCTCGGCATCGGTGAGCTCGAGCGCGCCGGCTCGCAGGAACAGCTCGCTGAACCCAGCGCCACAGCCGATCTCGACGGCGTAGGTCTGCGGTCCGAGGTACCGCTGCATCCACGAGAAGCGCTTGTGAAGGAGGAACTTCAGGTTCGATCCGCGTCGCTTGTCGTATTCATCGCGCGCGCGCAGCGCATCGCCGGCGTACCGGACGAGCACCGGGGATCTGCGATGGTCGTGATGGCTCAAGCCGGGAGCCGACCCCACACGATGCGCGTGATGCCGATGATCGCGAGCGCCGCCGCAGTCGACCACGCGATCGCGGACACGAGCGGCGCATCGAAGTCGGTGCCCGACTGAACGGCGTGGAAGAAGATCGCGACGAAGGCGACGTAGCTCGTGCGGTGGATCCACATCCAGAGCGTGTTGTTCATGCGGCGTTTGAGCCAGCTGGTGATCGTGACGACCATGATGATGTCGAACGCGATGGTCCCGAGCCCAATGGGGAGGAAGTACGGCGCGTAGGGGTTGACGAAGGGCACGACCACGTCGACCGGGCGGATCTGCGCGGTCTTGTCGAAGAGCAGCGCGACGATGTGCGCGAAGACCAGCGGCAGCCAGAGCGGGGTCGTGAAGTCGTGCAGCTTGCGGATCGCGCGGTTCGACGCCAGGAAATCCAGCACCGACGTCCGCAGCGCCTCGCCCGAGAGCACGGCGAGCGAGAGCACGGCGAACGCGGTCAGTCCGGTGACCCGCGCGAGGAACCAGAACGTGAGGTCGTCCACGCGGAAGAGGCTAGTGGAAGGCCGCCAGAACGAACGCGCTCCGGCGACGGTACGCTCGCGCTGCCGTGTCAACCGAGTCGCTGTGGCGACATGCCGATTTCACGAGGCTTTGGACGGGCCAGA
Source organism: Chloroflexota bacterium (assembly GCA_039934015.1). Taxonomy (GTDB): domain Bacteria; phylum Chloroflexota; class Limnocylindria; order P2-11E; family P2-11E; genus CF-39. Next base: position 9,697 of record JBDTMY010000068.1, read on the forward strand.
CGATCTCCGAGTTCGGCTCGGTGGTCACTCGAACGGCCGTACCACTCGTCGGGCTCCTGGTCCTGGGCGCCGGTCCACGCGAGATGGCGGCGCTCGTCGTCGCGCGATCGACCGCGGTGATCTTGGTGGGACTCGTCGCCGGCGCATGGGTCGACCGGCTTCCGCGCCGGCCGCTGCTCATCTGGACCGACATCATCCGCGCTCTCCTCCTGTTCTCTGTTCCCGTCGTGTATGCGCTCGGCCGTCTCGGGCTGGAGCAGCTCTACGTGGTCGCGTTCTTCTCGGCGGGTCTCGGCACGCTGTTCCATTCCGCGTATCGCGCATATCTGCCCTCGCTCGTCGGCAGAGACCGTCTGGTCGAAGGCAATAGCAAGCTCGCCATGAGCTCGTCGGTGGCCGAGATCGGGGGGCCCGGTTTCGCGGGCGCGCTCGTTCAGATCGTGAGCGCACCGTTCGCGGTCCTTATCGACGCGGTGTCATTCGTGGTCTCGGCGATCTCGCTGATCGCGATCCGCACGAAGGAGGTCGTGCAGCCGGGGCGCGTCCGCGCCGCCCTGACGCGTGAGATCGGGGAGGGTCTCTCCGTCGTGCGCCGCCATCCGCTGTTGTTCCCGCTGGCCGCGAGCTCGGTAACGGATCACTTCTTCGGCTCGTTCTACGCCACGCTCTACAGCCTCTACCTGCTGAATGACCTCGGCCTCACTCCGCTCCTGCTCGGTGTCGTCATTTCCGCCGGAGGCGTTGGGTCGCTGGCGGGATCGGTCGTCGCCGGCCGCGTGATCCGCCGCCTGGGCATCGGACCCGCGATCGTCGCGATGTTCATCGCGGCTTCTGCGATCGGCATCCTCACGCCGCTCGCGACCGGGCCGTTGTTCGTCGCGACGCTCATGGTGTTCCTGCCGCAGCTCATCGGCGACGGGCTCAAGACGATCGAAGGCATCGGGAGCGTCACGCTCCAGCAGGAGGTCGTTCCCGATCGGCTGCTTGGCCGCGTCAACGCGACGGTGGACTTCCTTTGTCACGGCGTTGCGCCGCTCGGGGCGCTCGTCGCCGCCGCGGTAGCCGAAGCGTTCGGGGTTCGCACCGCGATCGCGATCGCCTGGGTCGGAATGGCGTCCGGCGTCCTGTTCCTGTTGTTCTCGCCGCTGCCGCGGCTCATGTCGTCCAAGGCCTACGCGCCTACCGACGGCGGAGCGTGAGCTAGGTCGCGCGCACCTTCATCAGCTCGGGGAAGTACGCGGATGCCTGCATCGTGAAGAGCTCCGCGTAGCGGCCATCGAGCTGCATCAGCTCCTCGTGTGTGCCGTGCTCGACGATCTTACCCTCGTGCAGGACGTAGATACGGTCCGCCGAGCGGACGCTCGAGAAGCGATGCGAGATGAGCAGCACCGAGCGTCCGGCGAAAAGGTCGCGGATGCGCGTGAACAGGTCGTGCTCGGCGCGAGCATCGAGCGCGGCCGTGGGCTCATCGAGCACCACCAGCGGCGCGTCGCGGAAGAACGCCCGCGCGAGCGCGACGCGCTGCCATTGCCCGATGGAGATCTCCTTACCGCCCATGAAGACCGGGCCGAGGATCGTGTCGTAACGCTCCGGCCACTCGTCGATGAACGACGTCGCGCCGGCGCGCTCGGCGGCGCGGATGATCGCGTCCGCGTCATCGATCCGCTCGACACGCCCGAGCCCGATGTTCTCGCGCGCGGTGAGCATGAAGCGGGCGAAGTCCTGGAAGAGCACGGCGACGCGGTCGAAGATCCAGCCCGGCTCGCGCGTCGTTGCATCGCTGCCGTCCCACAGCACGCGACCGGCATCGGGCGGATAGAGGCCGCCCAGGACCTTCGCGAGCGTCGTCTTGCCGGAGCCGTTTTCCCCGACGAGCGCGATGACCTCACCCTTGCGGATCTCCAGCGAGACATCCGACAGCGCGGCCCGCGCTGGCGCGGGGTCTTTCGGGCTCGTGCGCGGATAGCTGAAGGTCACGTGCTCGACATCGATCCGCTCGAAGGGCGTCCCCGGACCGGGCGCGCTCAGCTGCAGCGCCGGCGCGAGCGCGTTGAACTCCTCCCAGTCCTCGAGGAACAGGCTCGCCTCATAGAGCTGCGACATGTTCTGGACGATCCCGTTGAGCTGGCCGTTCAGCTGCTGGCTCGCGACGACCGCAGCGCCCGCTTCCGCGACGCCGATGCGGTGGTCGATCACGAGATACGCGAGCGCCCCGTAGGTGAGCGCGGTGACGAGGGCGGACGCGCCGCTGCTCAGCGCTTGATAACGGGCACGCTTGCGCAGGTTCTTGCGCAGCTCCTCGAGCCGCTCGTTGGAGAGGCGCTCGTAGAGCGCGCGGAGATATCCGGCAAGACCGAAGGCACGGATCTCCTTGGCGTACTCGCGCTGCGTGAAGAGGTTGAACACATAGCTGCGTTGGCGCTCATTCGGCGTCATCGAACGGAAGAAGCGGTACATCGTGCGGCTCGTCGCCATGCTCGCGAGCCACATCGGCACGAAGCCGATGACCGCGATGAGCAGGAGCACCGGCTGTAACACGTACAGCGCCGCGGCGACGCCGATGATCAGCGCGACGCCACGGATCAGCCCGATCGCGGCACCGGTCACGCCCATCATCCGGCCCATCGCGTTCATCGCGCGCCGCAGCAGGTCCTGGAACTCGGGTGTCTCGAAACGCTTCAGGTCGATGGCGATGATCCGGTCGAGCAGGACCGAGTTCGTATGCCGCTCCACGATCGCCGACAGCATCGATTGCTGTTGGCTCTGCACCAGGTTGGCGGCGCTGCCGAGCAGCGAGAGCCCGATGGTCGCGACCAGCAGCTGACCGACGCGCGCCACCTCGCCGCCGCTTCCGGTCGCGAGCACGGCCGCGATGAGATCACGTGTGATGACGAGCTGCGCGCCGACGATGACCGCGCTCACGGCCTGGGGCGCCAGGCTCACCACGAATCGCCGTGGCGCCGCCTCCCACACCAGCCGGAACGAGGATGCGAGCACGCGCGGCACGCGACGGAGCTGGCGACGTTCCGGCGGGATCTCGGGCCGCTCGCCCTT
>JBDTMY010000069.1:0-7438 GCA_039934015.1 Chloroflexota bacterium
GAGCCTTCGTGTCGTGGTACTCGATGATCTGCGTGCGGATGCGCTCGCGTAGGTCCGCCCACCACTCGGCTTCGTCGGATGGCGGCCAGGGATACAACTGGTCGGGCTGAGCCACGACCGACACGATCACCGCCCACGCATTCGAATCGCTGAGCTGCAGACGCACGCGAGCGAGCTGCTTCGTCTTGTCGGTCGGCTTGAGCCACTTTGGCGACGTCATGACGACCGTCGATGCGGTGCCCCGTCCGTCGCGCGAGTCTCCCCAGCCGTCCACGGACGCCTCGGGGTAGAGCCCCTTCTGCCTCAGTGCGGGCAACAGCTGCTCGAGCATCGCGCGCGCGTCGCGCTGGAACCCGTTGAGGACGCGTGTCGCCTCTTCGCCGGCGAGCTGCGTCACGGCCACAACGGCGGCTTTCGCTCGCGCTCCGTGCGAGCCGGCACTTCGGTCTCGCCCAAAGCGGCGGCGACGAGCTCGCCGCACGCGCCGCAGGCGCCCGCCGGGGCCAGCCCGACTGCGGCCTGGATCCTGATCCGTAGGTCGCGGCGATCGTACGAATGCCCGCAGAGCATCACCTGACCGTCGGCGATGATCGGTGGGCGGGTCGCGTGAACGCTCCCATCTCGGGCGGTGATCCAGACGAAGGATGGATTGATGGCGTACCTCGTTTGCGGCTTCGGTAGCACCCCCGGCTCGCACGTCGCGGCCGCCTGTTGGCGAACACGCGGTAGGGGTGACCTCAGTGTGTCATGGAAAGCGCCGCTACTCGTTACGCTTTGGTCACCACGCGGTACCTGCGCTGCAAGCGGGGCTGTGCCTGCACCGATCGCGTCGCTCGCTGACGCGCGCTCCTCGACGGTGCAGCATCCCCAGGCGGCGTAGCCGCTTGGGGCTGTAGCTCAGTGGATAGAGCGCCGCCGTCCTAAGGCGGGCGTCGCCGGTTCGATTCCGGCCAGCCCCTCAGATCAACTCGGCGGATGAGTCGTGAGCGCCGTCCGGGCGCGCGTATGCCATCTCTGGCACAACGCGCTTGGGAGGGGGTGAAGAGTCCTGTTAGTTGAGGTTCGCGCGGCGGGGCTCGGAGGCGAAGACCTGGGCGGCGTCGGCGGCGTCGGCCACCCGGTAGAAGCGACCCTGGTTGTCCGCGACGATGCGAGTGCGACGGCCCGAGTCCTCGAGGCGCGTCGGCTTCCATTCGTACTGGACGAGCGCCTCGATGAGGTAGTTCGGCTCGCGCCGGGCATCGAGATCGGCGACAAGGTCGATCGGGGGTTCCTCGACGGTGAAGCCATAGCCGCCGTCGGCGAGTAGCACGGGCACACCGCTCACTGCGGTCACCTGTCCATCACGGTCGACGATCCGCACGCGCGACGGGCGATCGAGCGTCACGCCGGTCTCGAGCTCGAGCGTCGCCTTGCTGCCGTCGATGTGGAGCGCCCAGCGGAACGGAACGTGGCTCCGATCTGGACCCTCGAACAGATTCTCCGGGGCGGTCGAAACAGCCTGCGGGTGATGCGCGAACTGCTCGCGCAGCTCGAAGACCTGGCGCTCCAGCTTCTTGACGTAGCGCTCGCGCTCGCGGGAGCGCTCCATGAGCGCATCCGCCGCGCCCTGCGCGCGCTCGGAGTCGCGCTTGAGCTTCACGACGTCGCTGACGGCCCATTCGAACTGCTTGATCACGCTGTTCACGCGGATGTCCGCCTCCTCCGATAGCGAGGTCAGCTCCCGGACGTGGGCTGCGCCGCGGTTGCGGCGAGCGGCCTGGAAGCTGACCCACGCGCATGCCATTCCAGCGAGGAGTCCGCTCACCGCGCCGACACCGAACCAGCGTTCCGGACCTGCGCCCATGAGGGCGATGACCACCGCGGCGGTCACGACGACCGCCCAGGGGAGCAGATCCGTGCGCTGCTTGGCGGGGCTCGTGGGCTCGTCGCTCTTGGGGTGGGGCGCGTTGCACATGGAGCATTCGTCCGATTTAGCGGACGGACGGTCGGTGCGCAACGTGATCACATTCATCCCAACACCCCGTGATGAATCTGGCGGTGGAGGCCCCAGGTGCCAATCACCCCGGTGGGGGACCGCCGTTTAGCCCGGATGCCCCTGATAGGTGTGTGACACTTTTCATGTGACGGCAACGCGCCCAGCCGACCGTGCCCGCCTTTGGCACTCCCTGGTGCTGCTCCTGCCGGCTGTGCTGTTCGGCCTGCTCGTCACCGTCCAGTGGCGTACGCAGTCCGAGCGCAACGAGCTGACGTCCCGGTACAACACGCCGCTGCTCGACGCGGCGAAGACGCTGCAGAAGGAACAGGACACGCTCAAGGTGCAGCTCGCAGGCCTGCGCGCCGAGCTCGACCAGATCCAGGCCAGCGCATCGACGCAAAGCGACGCCTCCAAGGACCTCCAGGCGCGCATCGACGACCTCAAGACCCTGGCCGGTCTCAACGAACGCGCCGGCGACGGAGTGATCATCACCCTGGACGACGCGCGCGGTGCGTCCGCGGCGAAGGACATCGAGAAGTCGATCTGCCACAACACCGACCTCACCGACATCGTCAATCAGGCCTGGCGCGGCGGAGGATCGGCGATCGCGATCAATGACGAGCGCATCGTCGGCTCGTCGAGCATCTACTGCGTCGGCTCCACGATCATGGTCAACGGCACGCTGATGTCGCCGCCGTTCTCCGTCGTGGTCATCGGACCGCAGAACGAGCTGCTCGCGGCGTACGACGATCCAACGCAGCTGCGCGACATCAAGCAGCGCCGCGATGTCTACGGTCTCGGCTTCCGCGTCAGCCGCGCGACTGCGCTCCGTTTGCCGCCTTACCGCGGCGCGCTCAACGTCCGCTACGCGACGCCACGATGAAGTCGAACGCCGGTGTTATCGCCGTCACGCTGATCGCGCTCTTCCTCGGCGTGCTCGCGGTCACGCAGATCCAGGCCCAGGAGGTGTACTCGCGCAGCCTGCAGCTCGAGACACCGGCGTCGCTCACGACGCTCATCGCGAATCTCTCGGAGCGCAACAACGCGATCCGCGAGGAGACCCTCGATCTCCGCCATCGTGCCGAGACCGCGCGCGACGCGATCGCCAGTGGGAAGGGATCGCTCACCGAGGCCGAGCGCCAGCTGAGCCAGCTACGCGTCTTCGCAGGCATGAGCGCAGTGGGCGGCGCGGGGATCACGGTACGGATCGATGGGACGTTCGACGAGCGTGCGCTCTCCGACCTGGTGAACGAGCTGCGGAACGCCGGAGCGGAAGCGATCGCCGTCAACACCGTTCGAGTCGGACCGCGTAGCTGGTTCGGCGCAACGCCCGATCGCGTCCTCACCGTCGACTCGGTCTCAGTGCGTGGTCCGTGGCAGGTGCGCGCGGTCGGGGCGACCGAGGTGATGTACGTCGCGATGACCCGGACCGGCGGCATCATCGGCCAGTTCGAGCTCATCTATAAGGGGACACGCTTCAATGTGAGCCGAGATGTGGCGCTCGAGGTGCCGGCTCTTGCGACACCGCTTCGATGATCGGGCAGCCATGCTGCCCTCATCTGCTTGGCGTGTTGCTGCGCCCACGCCGCAGTAACCCTCGCGGCTAGACTCGCGCGAATGACGGAGACTCACGTCGCGCCCGTGAAGATGAAGGGACCGCTACCGCTCTATCTCGACGACGTGGTCGTGCTGCGCAAACCGCATCCGTGCGGTGGCGACACCTGGCGCATCGTGCGTCTTGGAGCGGATATCGGACTGCGCTGCACGACCTGCGAGCACCGCGTGCTCGTAGGCAGGGTCTCGGTAGAGCGCGACATCAAGCGATTCGTCTCGCGCGGCCCACAGGCTCCGGCGGACTAAGCCCGACCGTTGGCCGAGGTCCAGGAGGCCGTACAACATGGCCTCCTGCGCAATCGCGCGTTCCTGGCCGTGTGGGCGGCACAGATCCTGTCCCAGACGGCCGCGAACGCGGTCACCTCCGCGCTCATCATCCTCGTAGCCGAGCTCACGCACTCGAACACCTCGTCCTCGTTCCTGATCCTTCTGGCGATCATCCCGGCGGTCCTCTTCGGTATCGGCGCGGGCGTGCTGGTCGATCGCACCGACCGGCGCTTCGTCCTCGTCATCACCAACGCGCTTCGCGGCGTCGCGGTCCTGCCGCTGCTCATCGCCGGCGAGAGCCTCACGACCGCCTACGTCGTGAACTTCCTCGTCGCCGCGGTGACGATCTTCTTCGTGCCGGCGGAGTCGGCGACCATCCCCGGCATCGTGCGCAAGCGCGACCTCATGGTCGCGAACTCGCTCTTCACGTTCACCTTCAACGGCTCGTTCCTTCTCGGGTTCATCATCCTCGCGCCGATCGCGGTGAGCCTGTACGGGTTCGAGTTCCTGTGGAGCGTGATCGCGGCGATGTTCGGCGTCGCCGCGCTGCTGTGTGCGACGCTGCCGCCGTCACCGCCACCGCAAAAGGCGGCGCATCTCATCAGCGCCGAGCTGGCCACGCGGGCGGTGACGGAGACGCGCCAGGGCATCTCGGAGGCCTACCACTACCTGCGTGCGACGCCGCTGGTCACCTGGGCGATGGTCTACATCGCGCTTACCTACACGCTCATCGCCGTCGCGGGCGCGCTGGCGCCTGGATTCGTCCGTGAGGTGCTGAAGCTCGGCGAGCGCAACGTCGTCGTGCTCGTGGCGCCCGCGGGCGTGGGGGTCGTGCTGGGCCTGGGCCTGCTCAACCTCATCGGCAGCCGCATGACGCGCGCCAACGCGATCGGCACCGGGCTGTTCGTCGTCGGCCTGGCGCTTCTGTCATTGGCGGCGGCGCGGCCTTTGGCCGAGATCTTCACCTCGCGTCTGGGCGGCGTGCTTGGCGAGGTCCTGCCGTTCTTCGTCGGCATGGTCGGCGTGACGGCCTTCATCTTTGGCATGGCGTACGCGTTCATCACGGTTCCGGCGATGGTGCTGTTGCAGGAACAGCTTCGTGACGACATCCGCGGCCGCGTCTTCGGTGTGCTGAACGTCCTTGTGTCGATCTTCAGCTTCCTGCCGCTCATCTTCGTCGGTCCGATCGCCGACGTGTGGGGTGTCGCTCCGGTGTTCGTGCTCGCGGCGATCGTCGTGTTCGGTGTGTGGTTTGGAGGTCGCGCCGTCCGGCTAAAATCAAGTCTCCAGTGACCTCCCCGCGCGCCACCTTCCTGCACTACCTCGGTCAGCACCGGCTCCGGATCGCGGTCGGCGTGGCGATCGTCGGCGTGTCCGCGTTCTTCGCCGTGCTCGGCCCCCTGCTCATCGGCCGGATCGTCGACGCCCTCACGCAGGGCGCCGAGCTGGAGGTGGTGGTGCGCCTGGCGGCAGTGATGGTCGTTCTCGCCGCTGTTGAGAGCACGCTGCGCGGGTTCGGGCGGTGGCGGATCCTCGACGCCTCGCGGCGCATCGAGTACCGGATGCGCAACGATCTCCTGGCGCACCTGCAGACCATGCATCTCGGGTACTTCCAACACCAGCGCATCGGCGATCTCATGGCACGCCTGACGAACGACCTTCAGGCCGTCCGCCAGATGATCGGCTTCGGGATCCTGATGCTCACGAACACCCTTCTCACGCTCGTGTTCACGTTCATCTCGATGTTCGGCGTCGACACGAAGCTCGCGCTGGTCGCGCTGGTACTCACGCCGTTCTCGTCCTACGTGTTCTGGACGGTGGGCCGCCGCGTGAACAAGCGGTTCGAACAGCTGCAGGCGCAGTTCGGCGATCTTTCGGCGAAGGCGCAGGAGAACTTCTCGGGCATCCGCGTGGTGAAGGCGTTCTCGCAGGAGGAGCCAGAGATCCGTTCGTTCGCGGCCGTGAACCGCGACTACCTCGACAAGGCCGTCGCGCTCGCGAAGGTCAACGGGCTGCTGTGGCCGCTGATGAACTTCATCTTGGGCGGCGCGGTCCTGGCGATCCTCTACGTCGGCGGACAGGACGCGATCGAGGGACGGCTCACGATCGGACAGCTGGTGCAGTTCATCGCCTATCTCCAGCTCATCTCGTGGCCGATGATCGCGCTCGGCGAGGTCGTCAATCTGATCCAGCAGGGCTGGGCATCGCTCAGCCGGTTGCAGGCGGTGTACGACGCGCGCGCAGCGGTGCACGATCCGATCGATCCCGTTGACGCGCCGATCAAGGGCGCGGTGGAGATGCGTGGCGTCGCGTTCGCCTACGGGCAGACGATCGTGCTACACGACATCTCGTTCTCCGTTCCGGCCGGCGGTTCGCTCGCGATCGTCGGCCCCACCGGCTCCGGTAAGAGCACGCTGGTCAACCTCCTCCCGCGCCTGTTCGACGCGCAGCAAGGCGAGATCCTGATCGACGGGATCGAGGTGAAGCGTTATCCGCTTTCGGCCCTACGGCGAGCGGTCGGCTATGTCCCGCAGGAGACCTTCCTCTTCTCGGTGCCACTCCGCGAGAACGTCGGCTTCGGCACCGACCATCCGCTCACTCCCGCGGAGCTCGAGTGGGCGGGCGAGATCTCGCAGCTCGGCAAGGACGTCGCCGATTTCCCGGCGCAGTACGACACGATGATCGGCGAGCGCGGGGTGACGCTGTCCGGCGGGCAGAAACAGCGGACCGCCATCGCGCGCGCGGTCGCGAAGGATCCGCGCATCCTCATCCTCGACGACGCGCTCTCCGCGGTCGATACGTACACCGAGGCGGAGATCCTCAAGCGACTCCGCGGGGTCATGCGGGAGCGCACGAGCATCGTGGTCGCGCACCGGATCTCGACGGTGAAGGATGCCGACGAGATCCTGGTCCTCGACGAGGGCCGGATCGCCGAGCGCGGTACGCACCAGGCCCTCCTGGAGCAGGGCGGCCTCTACGCGAGCATGTACCGCCGCCAGCTTCTCGAGGAGGAGCTCGAGGTCGATGAAGAGCAGCAGGAGCACGAAAAGCGGGTGCGCGCGACGGCCGACGACAGCGGGCGCTATCAGCGGCCACCCGCACGTATGGATGAGCTGGGGCAGGACTAGATGGCGGCGCACGGACCAGGCGGCGGTGGTGGCGGGAGCGGCGGCTTCGTGCACGAGGACGAGATCCTCGGCAAGGCCTACGACGCCAGGCTGACGCAGCGCCTCATCGGCTACCTCGCGCCGTACAAGGTGTGGGTCATCGTCGCTCTGGTCCTCCTCCTCGCAATGTCGCTGGCGCAGATCGCTCCGCCGATCATCGCGAAGTTCATCGTTGACCAGGCGGTCATCCCCGCGGTCAACGGCGAGCTTGGCCGAGACGAGGCGTTCGCGCGTCTGACGCTCCTCGGCGTCCTCTACCTCGTCGTGCTGGCGGCGGGTGCGGCCCTGCGCTTCGGGCAGACGCTCCTCACGACCTGGGTCGGGCAGCGGGCCATGTACGACCTGCGCCTCGAGCTTTTCCGCCACCTCCAGTTCCTTTCGCTCTCGTTCTTCGACCGCAACCCCGTTGGCC
>JBDTMY010000070.1:0-3997 GCA_039934015.1 Chloroflexota bacterium
CACGAGCGCCACGGCGAGCACCCGCGTGCGGTCGACGAGGCCGTCGGGCGCGTCGGCGGAGGCCTCGAAGGCGACTCGCACGCCCATCGGGCAAAACGGGCCGTCGTGATCGTCGACCGCTCGGTGCACGAGGCGCTCGGTCTGCAGCCCGGCGATCTGCGCGAGCAGATCACCATCGAGGGCGTACCTGGCGTGAGCCTCCTCGCGCCGGACACCGAGCTCCGCGTCGGCGGCCTGACCCTTCGCGTCAGCGGGGAGTGCGAGCCGTGCACGCACATCGGCGAGATGCTCGGCCAGGACGACGTCCTGGCGTTCCAGGCGTCGCTCGAGGGCCGGCGCGGTGCGAACTGCACCGTGATGGCCGTCGACGGGCCGGTCCGCATCGGCGACGCCGTCCACGTCCTGCAGCTCGGGATCCGCGTCTAGCACCATTCCGCGACCCTTCGGGCGCTGTTCCGCAACCTCTCCTTCCACTACAAATTCCGGCAGTGACAAAGCTTCCTTCGTCCGCAGCAGCAATTGCCGCCGGGGGTGGAGGCTGAGTCTCGTCTGCTAGCAGACGTCGAGACCGACGAAGCCTCCCAGGACCGGGGGGCTTTTCTGTTTAGAAAGGAGGTGGTGCGTTGAGCGACGAGCGTGATGCCTGCGCGCTGGTATCGATCGCCCGGAAGGACGGTCGGCCGTCGCGCGAGGTGCTCGACGGCGTGCTGGCTGGGATGGCCGCGCTTGCTCACCGCTCAGGCCTAGTCGACGGCGAGGGTGACGGCGCCGGCGTGCTGACCGACATACCGCGCGCGATGTGGGCCAACGTCCTCCGCGCGTCGGGCGCAGATCCCACGTTCGTGCGCAGCGGACGCTTCGCGGTCGGTCACCTGTTCATCCCGCCGAGCGACGGCGACGCGGACCAGGCGGCGGTGCGCCGCAGCCTCGCGCGCCACGGGATCGAGATCCTTGTCGAGCGCCAGGGCACCACCGACAGCAGCGTGCTCGGTGTGCGCGGACGCACCGAGGAGCCGCGCTTCTGGCAGCTCGCGCTCCTCACGCCGTCGCGCGACGGCCCTGGCTCTCGCGCGCTCTACGAAGCGTCGATCGAGATCGAGCGTCTCACCGCCGCGACGATCGTCAGCCTCTCTCGCCACACGGCGGTCTACAAGCTTCGCGGCGCGGGCCATCAGCTGCCGCGGTACTTCGCGGACCTCGCGGATCCGCGCTTCGCGACATCGATGGCCTTCGGGCACAACCGCTACGCGACGAACACGAGCACGAGCTTCGATCGCGTTCAGCCCTTCGCCTCATTCGCACACAACGGCGAGATCAACACCATCGGGCGCCTTCGTGAGGAGGCGCGCGCGCTGCGCATCCCGCTCTCGCGCTCCGGCAGCGACTCGCAGGATGTTGACGCCGTGCTGCGCGGTATGGTCCTCGGGCTGCGTCTCACCCCGGTCGAGGCGATCGAGCTGCTCTTCCCACCGATCGTGAACGAGATCAAGCGCATGCCCACCGAGCTGCAGGACCTGTACATCCAGGCGCGCGCCGCGTTCGGTCCGTTCGCGCAGGGTCCGGCCGCGTTCCTCGCGCGGGTGGGCGACACCTGTCTCTTCGGCGTCGACGCGCTCGGGCTGCGCCCGCTGTGGCACGTCGAGACACCCGACGAGCACGTCTTCGCGAGCGAGCGCGGCTTCATCCCGCTCGAGCGGTACGTCCATGATCCGTATCCACTCGGACCCGGCGAACGCGTCGGCCTGCGCCGCACGCAGGCGGGCTGGCGGTTCCTCGACCAGGACGCGCTGCGTCGTACGTTCGTCGCGGACCGCACGACGCGCGGCGTCACCGTCGACGGCATGCGCGAGCGGCTCGCGTGCGGCGGCCCCGAGGAGGCGCTGGAGAGCGTCAGCCGGCCGGGCGGGCGGCGCGAGCCCACGGCGCGCTGGCAGATCGCGACGCCACCCGACGAGCTCGAGGATCCCTCGCAGCGGCGCGAGCACCAGTTCGCGTCGCTCGGTTTCGAACCCGACGATCTGAAGATGGCGCAGTTCGCGGCGCAGACCGGGAACGAGCCGATCGGCTCGCTCGGCTGGGACGGCCCGCTCGCCGCGCTGTCGGCGGGGCGTCCCAACCTCTCGGACTACCTGCATGAGACCGTCGCCGTCGTGACGAACCCGGCGATCGATCGCGAGCGCGAGATCGAGCACTTCTCGACCCGTGCGCTCCTTGGACCGCGTCCGTTGCCGCGCGCCGCATCGACTCGCCGCGGCGACCGCGGCCGCTGGATCGAGCTGGGCATGCCCATCCTCCTCGGCGGGCACGCTCCGGAGACCGGCCTGCGGGGCGAGGATCACCGTGCGCTCGCGCGTCGCCTCGGAACGTGGATCATCGAAGACGTCGTCGCGCAGTTCACCGCCGACGGCGACCGCGTCCCCGTGATCCTCGAAGCCGACCGCGACTGGGAGGAGCATCCGCGCGATGCGCTCGCGCGTCTGGGCGCGCAGGCCTGCCGCGGCGTGCGCGGCGGCGCGACGCTCGTCGTCGTGCAAGATCGCCACGTCGTCGAAGAGGGTCGCTCGTGGCTCGATCCGCTTCTCGTCGTCGCCGCGGCGCACCGCGCCCTGATCACGCAGCCGTCTCGCAACGGATCGCTGCGTCGCGAGTGCGCCCTCGTCGTGTCCGCGGGCAGCCTGCGCAACCTCCACGATCTGATGGTCGCGCTGGCGCTCGGCGCCGACGCCGTCAACCCGTACCTGTTGCTCGAGTACGCGCTGTCGCTCGGCGATCCCGATGCGCTCCCGAACCTCGTCGAGGCGCTGCGCAAGGGGATGGAGAAGGTGATCTCCACGCTCGGCGTGCACGAGATCCGCGGCTACGGCCGTCAGCTCTCGGCGATCGGCGTCGCGCCCGAGGTCGCTCGCATGCTTGGCATCCCGACGTTCTGCGCGAGCGACGAGAGCGGTCTGTCGTGGGAGCGCATCGGGGCAGACGGGTTCGATCGCGGCACCATGCTCCGCGAGCGGCGGCCGGCGCGCATCGAGCCGGTGTTCCGCATCTACCCGCGTGTGTGGAAGGCCGGGCTCGCCGTCGCGAACGGCGAGCAGCCCTATCGCGCGTTCGCCGACAAGCTCGAGGAGTTCGAACGAACGCACCCAGTTTCGCTGCGGCACTTGCTGGACTTCCGCGCGCCGCTCGACGAAGACACGAACGCCGCGGCGCGCACGCGCACCGGCGATCACGCCGCGCCGATGTACATCTCGTCGATGTCGTTCGGCTCGCAGGGCGAGACCGCGTACCGCGCGTATGCCGAGGCGATGGCGCGGATGGATCTCCTCTGCATCAACGGCGAGGGCGGCGAGCTGCCCGACCTCATCGGGAAGTACCCGCGCAACCGTGGCCAGCAGATCGCGTCCGGCCGCTTCGGCGTGTCGGCGCTGCTGGCGAATTCGTCCGATTACCTCGAGATCAAGATCGGCCAGGGCGCGAAGCCCGGCGAGGGCGGCCACCTGCCGGCGAAGAAGGTCTCCGTGAAAGTGGCGCTCGCGCGCAACGCGCGTCCCGGCGTCGACCTCATCTCGCCGTCGAACAATCACGACATCTATTCGATCGAGGACCTCGCGCAGGTCGTCCACGAGCTGAAGACCGTGAACCCGCGCGCGCGCGTCGCGGTGAAGATCCCGGTAACGCCCGATGTCGGGATCATCGCGTGCGGCGTAGCGAAGGCGGGCGCCGACATCATCACGCTCTCCGGTTACGACGGCGGCACCGGCGCCGCGCGCCAGCACGCGCTGCGTCGAGCGGGTCTGCCTGCGGAGATCGGTGTCGCCGAGGCGCACCGCGTGCTCGTCGCCGCCGGTCTGCGCGACCAGGTGCAGATCTGGTGCGACGGTGGGATGAAGAGCGCGCTCGACGTCGCGAAGATGCTGTGCCTCGGCGCGGACCGCGTCGGCTTCGGCACGATGGCGATGGTCGCGATCGGCTGCACGATCTGCCGCGGCTGCCAGCTCGACAC
>JBDTMY010000071.1:0-3605 GCA_039934015.1 Chloroflexota bacterium
GTGGGCGAGGAGGGACTCGAACCCTCACGCTCTTGCGAGCAACGGACCCTAAATCCGCCGCGTCTACCGACTCCGCCACTCGCCCCCGCGAAGCGTAGCGGTCGCGCGTCGGAGCGCCTAGACCCCGACGGCGTCCGCTCGAGCGTTCAGCGCAGCGTCGAGCGCATCGAGCACCGCGGATGGCGAGCGTCGCTCGTGCGCTCCGCGCGTCGCGCCGATCGAACGGACCACCGCGCGCGGGTCATTGAGCGTGACGCCCAGCGCCTCCACGGCCTTCTCGCACTGCACGGTGTGCTCGACGATGTGTGACGCGAAACGATGGAGCCGGAATCGAACATCGATGCGGTGCGGGACCTCGTATGGTCCCCACTGCGACGGCCGCACCAGCTGCGCCGCGTCGAGGCCGGCGAGCGCCGCGTCGGTCTCCGCCCGCCGCGCCGCGAACGCGGCCAGGATGTCGAGGATACCGCCGCTCGTGTCCGCAGGATCTGCCTTCGGCCGGCGTTCGGCCGGCAGCGTCAGCGGCTCGTCGTCGCCGCGGACCAGCGCGTGCTGGGTGTTCGCGCGGCACGAGCGCTCGACCCCGATCGCATGCACGAGCGTCTCGCGCAGGCTCCACTCGCCCTCGGCGGGGGCGCGATCGAGCAGATCGTCATCGACGGCGACGAGCAGCCCCCGCAGCCGGCCGAACGCGATCTGCGCGAGGGTGAGGATGCGTGAGGCTTCATCGCCGAACGGCGTGAGGGCGCCCACGGCCATCTGCTCTTCCTCGAGCGCGTTGTACAGGGCGTAGCCCGCGTTGGCGGGCGGGTCGACATCACGCCAGCGCCACGGAACGCTTGGATCGGTGATCCGCGCAAGCCTCGCGAGCGCGCGGTCGAAGGCTAGGACCGTACCCGCGCCTCGATCCCCGCGAGCTTCTCGATGGCTTTGATGAGCGCGAGATTGCCCTCGCGACCGCCGCCGTCGCGTTGCAGCGAGTTGTAGAGCTCATGCACCAGCGCGGCTCCGGGAAGTGAGATGTGACCGTCGAACGCGTTATCGAGCACGATGCGGAGGTCCTTCTGCTGCAGATCGATCATGAAGCCCGGCCGGAAGTCGCCGGCGAGCATCTTCGGCGCGTAGTTCTGCATCGCCCACGACGAGCCCGCACCGCCCGCGATGACCTGCCGCGTCTTCTCGAGGTCGATGCCCTGCGATGCCGCGAACACCAGCGCCTCCGACACGCCGAGGTTGTTGAGCGCGACGGCGATCTGATTCGCGAGCTTGCAGGCCTGGCCCGCGCCGTGATCCCCGATGTGAACGATGGTCTTGCCGAGAGCCTCGAAGAGCGGCATCGCGCGCGTCACGTCGGCTGCGTTGCCGCCGATCATGATCGAGAGGCGCGCCTCGATCGCGCCCGGTTCACCGCCTGACACCGGCGCGTCGAGCGTTCGGAACGCCGGACGATTCTCCGCCGCGCGCTCGGCGAGCTCGCGCGTGGCCGCGGGGGAGATGGTGCTCATGTCGATCAGGAGCAGGCCCTCGCGCGCGCCGTGCGCCACGCCGTCCGGACCGAAGACCGCGGCTTCGACGTCCGGAGTATTGGGGACCATGGTCACGACGATGTCCGACCGCTCGGCCACCTCACGTGGCGTT
Source organism: Chloroflexota bacterium (assembly GCA_039934015.1). Classification (GTDB taxonomy): domain Bacteria; phylum Chloroflexota; class Limnocylindria; order P2-11E; family P2-11E; genus CF-39. The sequence goes on from JBDTMY010000071.1 coordinate 1,639, forward strand.
CTCACGACGGTCGCTCCGTCCTTCGCCAGCGCCTCCGCACGCGCGGGCGTGCGGTTCGTGACCGTGACGGTGAAGCCCGCCTTCAGCGCGTTGCGCGCCATCGGAGCGCCCATGATCCCCGTGCCGACGAAGCCAACGCGCTCCACTAGCGGTCGTGCTCCTCTTCGTCGTCGTGCGTCTCGCCGTTCTCCTCGCGCTTCATGAAGAGAGTGCGCGTATCGCCCTCCTCGGTGAGGAGGTAGGTGTCCTCCTCGGTGTCGGCGACATTCACCGACGCGACCAGGAGTTCGTCGGTGACATGCGTGAAGCCGCCGGAACGCTGGAGCTCGTTCGCGATGGCTTCGGCCAGCGAGCCTTCCTCGTAGGCCTCGAGCACGAGCGTGCGCGCCTGCTTGACGAGCTCGAAGAACTCGAAGGGGTCCATCCGGTCCTCGTGTGCGAGCAGGACGGCGCTGCCGATCTCCTCGTCACCCTCGTGTATTTCGTAGAAGTGCATTCGCAATACACTATGACCGTCCCATGTCTGATGCTCCCACCACCTCCGCGCCCACGGAACGCTCGTTCCGCCACACCATCCGCCGCGATGCGGGATCGAAGGTCTCGCTCGACGTGGAGATCGACGCCGATCGTCTGACGCGCCAGGCCGACCGCGTCTTCGAGCGCCACAACCAGAAGGCGAAGATCCCCGGCTTCCGTCCCGGCAAGGCGCCACGCGCGATGTACGAGCGGAGCTACGGCGCGGAGCATCTCTGGGCTGAGGCGGCCGAGGATCTCGTGGAGCAGACCTACCGCGAGATCGTCGAGCTCGAGGACCTCTCGCCGCTCGACGATCCCAGGGTCGATCTCACGCAGCTCGAGCCCGGCCAGCCGCTGAAGTGGAACGCGACCGTCACGGTCCGGCCGGACGTCTCGCTCGGCGACTACGCGGCGCACGGCGCCACCGTCGAGCCGGCGCCGCCGAGTGATGAGGAGATCGGCAAGACGATCGAGGCGATGCGCGAGTCACACGCGCAGCTCCAGCCGGTCGACCGGCCCGCGCAAGCGGGTGACATCGTGACCGTCGACATCGACGTGACGGTCGACGGAAAGATGCTGCCGCCCTTCGGTCGCAACGCGCACGTCGAGGCCGGCCGCGAGACGTCGATCGCCGGGCTCGGCGACGCCTTCGTCGGCATGAGGTCGGGCGACAGCAAGACGGTGGATCTCGAGTTCTCAGGCGAGACCGCGTCGGAGGAGCTCCGCGGCAAGAAGGGGACGTTCTCGATCAGGGCGAGCCAGGTCGCCGACAAGGTGCTGCCCGCGCTTGATGACGACTTCGCCAAGACCGTGGGTGTCGCCGATGTCACGCAGCTGCGGCGGGAGGTGAAGAACGAGCTCGCGCACTCCGCCTTCCACGAGTCGCGCGACGCGGCCGCCGACAAGATGCTCGACCACGCGGTCGAGACCGCCACGGTCGAGGTGCCGGAGGTGCTCGCGCAGGACGAGCTCGACCACATGGTCGCGGACCTGAAAGCGCGCGTGCGCGAGCAGGGGATCACGTTCGAGCAGTTCCTACTCCAGGCGCGCAAGACCGAGGACGACATCCGCACCGAGTGGAAGCCCGTCGCGGAGAAGCGCGCGAAGTCGATCCTCGTCCTCGACGCCATCGCGAAGCAGGAGGGCATCACGGTCACGTCCAACGAGCTCGCGGCGCAGGTCGCGATGACGCCGCTCGCGCAACAGGACCCTCGAGCGCTGCGCGATCCGCTGGTGCTCGCGTCGTTCGCGCGCTCGATCCGCAACCGTAAGACCGTGGACAAGCTCATCGGCCTGGACGCGCCGGATGCCGAGGCGGAGGCGATCAAGAAGGCCGGCGGCGAGGGTACGAACCTTCACGGCGCGCCGTCGAAGCCTGAGGAGCCGAAGATCATCGTTCCCGAGAAGTCCAACGCGACGCCCGAAGGGCGCGAAGCGCTACGCGCGATGCT
>JBDTMY010000072.1:0-6256 GCA_039934015.1 Chloroflexota bacterium
CGCAGCGGCTTGATGTCGGCGAAGACGGCCGATGGATCGTCCTTCCAACGGGCGGGCTGCACGTCGATGTACAGCTCGATCTCGTTGCCATCCGGATCCTCGATGTACAGGCTGTGCGTCACTCCGTGGTCGGATGCGCCGGTGATCTTGGCTCCCGCCGCCTGTAGGGTGTCGCGCGCCTCGCGGAGCTCGTCATCGGTCTCCCCGACCTTCAGCCCGAAGTGGTAGAGGCCAAGGTGCCGGCCCTTGGAGAGCGGCGTCGCGCTCGGGCCAACTTCGATGAGCAGAAGCTCGTGATGCGTTCGCCCTGAGGTGAACGCGGCTGCGGGGAACTGCATTCCGCCTTCCGGGGTGATCTCGTTCCAGCCGAGCAGCTCACCGTAGAAGTGGCGCGAGCGCGCGAGATCCTTCACGTACAGCACGAGATGGCCGAGCTCTTTGACCTTCATGGATCGCCCTCCTGAGTGACGCCTCCGCAACAACGGGGACGCGCGGCTTGTTCCCGCGACCCTAACCGCCCTCCGCGACCTGCACCGCTCGCGCCAGGAACGCGGCGCGTTCCGACACTGCGAGCCGCTGCTCTTCCTCGTCCAGGACCAGAGCGGCGTCCCAGGCCGTCCGGCCCACGATGTAACCGCGCGCGCCGCCCCGCATCGCGTGGCGCAGCTGCGTGAGGAACGTGGCCTCATCCGTTCCGCCGCCTAGCAAGACCCACGGCACCACGCCGCAGGCTCGCGTGAGCGCTTCGCACCCGCGTGCACTTCCGGGGTACTGCAGCTTCAGCACGTCGGGCCCCAGACGGGCGAGGCGGCGCGCCGTCTCGGCGACGGCGGCACCCAGCTCGGGCACCTCGCCGTAGACGATCGGCTCGATGATCGACAGCATGCCGGCCGCGCGGCACTCGGCGACGACACGGGCGACCATCTCCTCCTGCAGCCGAGCCACGTCCGTCAGGTCGGGCCGGTATGGGAGCAGCAGCTTGCAGCCGGCGGCGCCGAGCGCACCTGCGCGCGCCGGGTCGACATCGCCGAGCAGCGTGGTGATGCGACCCTCGCCGAGCGACTCATATCCCTGTGCCTCGAGCGGCACGACGAGCGGCGTGTCGCCTCGCTCGGTGAACGCGTCGAGGCCGAGCTCGACATCAAGAAGAACGACCGTGGCCAGCCTCGAGAGCCCACGCACCAGGTCGACCTTGAACGCGCGAAGGGATGCGGCGTCCCCGGGATAGCCGTGCTTGCGCGCTGCGACGCGCAGGCTGTCGCGGTGATCCAGCGCAAGGCCACACACCGCGCCGCGCGGTGACACGATGCGCTCGATCACCCGGAGACGACCGCTCCGTCCACGACGGTGCCGCCGCCCAGCAACGCGTCGAGCTCCGACGCGCGCGGCATCGCGGTGCTGCAGGCGAGGCGTGAGGCCACGATCGCGCCGGCCGCGTTCGCGCGGCGCACGGCCTCGTCGGCGTCGGGGCCGGCCAGCAGCGCCGCACCGAGGGCGGCGCCGAACGCGTCGCCCGCGCCGAGTCCATTCACGACCGGCACCGCGACGCCGGGCACGTCGCGCGAACCGCGCGCGTCGACGATCCTCGCGCCCTGCGCTCCGCGCTTCACCACGACGAGCTTCGGCCCGCGCTTCAGCAGATCGCGCGGATCGAGCGCCGCGGCGGTGAACTCGCTCGCGCCGCCGACCACGACGGTGGCGAATGAGGCAGCGCGCCACACGAGCTCCGGATACTCACGCACGTCCTCCCACAAGACCTCGCGCCAATCCAGATCGAAGATCACGCGTTGACGGGAGCGCTCGAGCGCGGTGAGCGTCGTCGCGCGGCTGGGCTCGCGCGCCAGAGCGGTCCCGGACGCGTACACCAGACGCGCCGCTGCGAGGTCGCTCGGGATCTCGGCGGTGCGCAGCTCCCAGTCCGGGCACGTCGGGGTGCGATAGAAGGTGATCGGAAAGTCGTCCGGCGGCCACGCTTCGCAGAACGCGAGCGCGGTACGAAGCGTCGGATGCATGTGGAGCGCCGCGCAGTCGACGCCTTCGGACTCGAGGAAACGGCGGATGAAGCGTCCGTGCCCGTCATCACCGACCGCCGAGACGATGCCGGTGCGCACGCCGAGCCGTGCGAGACCGGTCGACACGTTCCCGGCGAAGCCGCCCACGAACCGTTCGAAGGTGCGCACCTCCTCGAGCGGAGTGTTCAGCTGAAGCGGGTACAGGTCCGCACCGACGCGACCGAAGACGTACGCGTCGACGGTCACCCTGCGAGCACCTCGCTCAGGTACGTGCGGCTTCGCTTCGCGTCGCGCAGCGGCGCGGCGATGGGGCTCACGCCCAATCGCACGTCCTGCTCGACGATGAACCAGCCGGCGTAACCCACCGCGCGCAGCGCGCTCAGCGTGCTGCGCAGATCGAGCGAGCCGTCGCCGAGCGGCGCGAACACGCCCAGGCTGACGGCGTCGCGGAATTCGAGCTGTCGCGCGAGCACGTCGGCCCGGACCTCACGTCGCAGGTCCTTGAGGTGCACGTGCCGCACGCGCCGTGCGTGAGTGCGCGCGATCTCCACCGGATCACCTCCGCCGTACGCGATGTGGCCGGTGTCGAGACACAGCCCCACCAGCGTGGGATCGGTGTCGCGCATCAGACGCGCGATCTCCTCGGGCCGCTCGATGTAGCTCGCGACGTGCGGATGGAACGCGGTGAGGAGTCCGCGCTCGCGCGCGTAACGCGCGACCGTGTTCACGCCGTCGCTGAACCGCCGCCACTCACCGTGACTGAAACCCGCCGACCCGTCCGCGGGCACGCGTCCGGCGAGCGCGGCCCGCCGCTCGTCCCCCGCCTCAGCGAGGACCAGCACGGGCGCGCCGGCGGCCGCGAGCAGGTCGATCGTGTCGCGTGCGCTGCGCAGGGACGCTGCGACCCGATCGCGATCATGGAGCGTGACCGGGCAGAACGCGCCCGCGAGCGAGAGATTGCGCGCATCGAGCTCGCGCCGGAGCGTCGTTGGGTCGGCCGGGAGATAGGACCACGGGCCCAGCTCGGTGCCCTCGTATCCGCTCGCGGCCATCTCGTCGAGCACCTGCGCATACGGAAGCTGATCGCCCCACTTCGGGATCTCACAAGCGCCCCAGCTGATCGGAGCAGTACCAATGCGATTGCGCGGTGTGTTCATCGTCGGAGGTTGTACTGTACGCACTCCGCGATGAGGCTCACGATGGCGCAGGCGCTGGTGCGATTCCTCGCGAGCCAGTACATCGAGCGCGACGGGATCGAGCAGCGCTTCTTCGCCGGCTGCTGGGGCATCTTCGGTCACGGTAACGTCGCCGGGATCGGGCAGGCGCTCCATGAACGTCCCGATGATCTCCGCTATTTCCAGGCACGCAACGAGCAGGGGATGGTCCACGCCGCTTGCGGCTTCGCGAAGATGCGCGACCGTCTCGCGACGTTCGCCTGCACGACCTCGGTCGGTCCGGGCGCGACGAATATGGTGACCGGCGCCGCGCTCGCGACGGTCAACCGTCTCCCCGTACTCCTTTTACCCGGCGACGTGTTCGCGTCGCGCGCACCTGACCCGGTGCTGCAGCAGCTCGAGATCCCGTGGGCCGGCGATGTTTCGGTGAACGACGTGTTCCGGCCTGTCTCGCGCTACTTCGACCGGATCATGCGACCCGAGCAGATCGTCCCGGCGGCGCTCGCCGCGATGCGCGTGCTCGTGAGCCCGGCGGAGACCGGAGCGGTCACGCTCGCCCTGCCGCAGGACGTGCAGGCCGAGGCATTCGAGGTGCCCGACGGCTTCCTCGACAAACGGACCTGGCACATCGAGCGCCGCCTACCCGAGGCGGCCGCCATCGTGCGCGCGGCCGAGCTCATCGGTGCCGCGAAGCGGCCGCTGATCGTCACGGGTGGCGGCGCCATCTACTCAGGCGCCACCGCGGCGCTGCGCAAGTGGGTCGATGCGACCGGGATCCCCGTCGCCGAGACCCAGGCCGGAAAGGGCTCGCTCCCCTTCGACCATCCCCTGGCGCTCGGCGCGATCGGCGTCACGGGCACCTCCGCCGCGAATCGCATCGCGCGCGAGGCGGACCTCGTCATCGGGATCGGCACGCGCTGGACGGACTTCACGACCGCCTCGCAGACCGCGTTCCAGGATCCGAACGTTCGCTTCATCAACGTCAATGTCGCCGAGGTCGACGCGTACAAGCACGCGGGCCTGGCTCTCGTCGGCGACGCGCGCGCGACGATCGACGTGCTCGCGGGTCGGAGCTACTCCGTCGACCCTGCCTACCGCGACAAGGCGGAACGCCTCGTTCGCGAGTGGTCCGCGGAGGTCGATCGGCTCTATTCGATCGGGCACACGCCGCTCCCGGCGCAGAGCGAGGTCATCGGCGCGGTGAACGAGGCTGCGGGTCCGCGCGACGTGGTCGTGTGCGCCGCGGGCTCGATGCCCGGCGACCTGCACAAGCTCTGGAGGACTCGCGATCCCAAGGGGTACCACGTCGAGTACGGCTTCTCGACGATGGGGTACGAGATCGCTGGTGGACTCGGCGTGAAGATGGCCGCGCCCGACCGCGATGTCTACGTCCTCGTCGGCGACGGCAGCTACCTCATGCTCGCCCAGGAGCTGGTGACCGCCGTGCAGGAGCGCATCAAGATCATCGTCGTCGTCGTCGACAACCACGGCTACTCGTCGATCGGAGATCTGTCGCGATCGCTCGGCTCGGAAGGATTCGGGACGCAGTACCGCTATCGGCGCTCGGGCTCGCTCGGGCTCGATCGCGAGGGACCGCAGGGCGACGACCTCCCGGTCGATCTCGCCGCGAACGCCGCGAGCCTGGGTGCCGTCTCCGAACGGGTGCGGACCATCGTCGAGCTGCGGGCCGCGCTGGCGGAGGCCAGGCGGGCCGAGGGTCGTCCGTACGTGATCACGATCGAGACGGACCGCTACGAGGGAGTGCCGGCGTACGAGTCGTGGTGGGAGGTCGCGCCCGCGGAAGTTTCAGGTCTCGCCGAGGTTCGCGCGGCACGCGAGCGATACGAAGAGCAGCGAAAGAACGCTCAGCGTCACCTGCGCCCGCCCGAGTGACGAGTCTGCTCGTCCGCGCGCACGCCGCCGACCGCGATGGCTGCGTCATGCGCGTCACGTCCGAGAGCGCGGGATGGCGATACGTCGGTTTCGAGGTCTATCGCATCGAAGCCGGCGCGCGCCTGCGGCGCGAGCTTCCCGGGCGCGAGACGTGCGTCGTCGTGCTCGGCGGCAGGTGCGACATCAGCTCGCAGGCCGGTGAGTGGACCGGCGTCGGATCGCGCGCGACACCGTTCGACGGTCCGCCGTCGGGCGCGTACCTGCCGCCGGGCACCGCGTTCGAGATCGCCGCCCCGTCCGGGCCGGTGGACGTCGCGCTCGGTCACGCGCCGGCAAAGCGCGGCGCCGCGGCGCGCGTGATCGCGCCGAGCGACGCGCGACTCGAGGTCCGCGGGAGCGGCGCGATGGAACGGCGGATCCATCACATCCTCATGGAGGACGCCGCGGCCGAGTCGCTCCTGGTCACCGAGGTCGTCACGCCGGGCGGCCACTGGTCGAGCTACCCACCGCACAAGCACGACACGAACGACCCGCCCCGCGAGACCGCTCTGGAGGAGACCTATTACCACCGCCTGCGGGAGGCGGGTGGGTTCGCGCTGCAGCGGGTCTACACCGCGGATCGGACCCTCGACGAGAGCATCACGGTACGTAACGGCGAATGCGTGCTGGTGCCGCGCGGCTTTCACACCGTTTCGGCCGCGCCCGGCTACGACCTGTACTACCTGAACGTCATGGCCGGGCCGCTGCGGCAATGGAAAGTGACGTTCGACGCCGACCACGAGCACCTGCGCGGCTAAGACCTTCCGGCGCGGCGCAAGCGCTCTAGACTGGCTGCCGGATCAGGGATTGAGGGGGTAGACATGACACCAAGGTTGAACCGACGCACATTCCTGGCGGGAGTCGGAGTGACGGCGGCGGCTGCCGCGTGCGGCGGCGCGCCGACGGCGGCCTCACCGTCGCCGACCGTGGCGGCAAGCGCCGCAGCGACCGCGTCACCGAAGCCGTCGGGCCGCATCTCCGTGTACTCCGCGCTCAACGAGTCCACGAACAACGAGTTCGTGAAAGCGTTCAAGGCCGCCGTCACCGGCGTAGAGGTGGACCTGCTGCCGCTCGCGGCGGCTGGCGAGCTGCAGACGCGCATCCGGGCGGAGAAGGCGAGCCCGAAGGCTGACATCT
>JBDTMY010000073.1:0-4510 GCA_039934015.1 Chloroflexota bacterium
CGATCGCGTGCGAGCTCGAGGCGCAGGCCGACACATGCGTCAGGCTCGGACCTTTAAGGCCCAGCTCCATCGCGACCTGCCCCGAGGCGGCGTTCGCGATGACCATCGTGATCAGGAACGGAGAAAGCCGGGAGGGGCCGCGCTTCTCCATGAGCAGCACCTGGTCGATCAGCGTCTCGAGTCCACCGACACCGCTCGCGATCGCGGTACCCATACGTTCCGCCTCGGAGCCCTTGTCCAGGTTCGCATCCGTCAGCGCCTGTCGGGCCGCGGCGACGGCGTAGTGCGTGAAGCGGTCCGTCCGTCTCACCTCCTTGCGATCCATGTACGCCGTCGGCTCGAAGCCCTTGAGCTCACCGGCGATCTGGGTCTCGTAGGGCGACGGGTCAAAGCGTGTGATGCGACCCAGGCCGCTCCGACCTTTGACCAAGGCGTCCCAGGTCGTCGGGATGTCGAGTCCCACGGGTGTCACCGCGCCCATGCCGGTGACGACGACCCGCCGAGTCACCGCGCGATGACGGAGTGCGCGCGCTCGCCGAGGGTGCGCAGCGCACCCGCGAGCGAGCCGGTATCGGAAACGTTCACCAGCTTCACGTCGGCGATGCGCTTCACCAGCCCGTTCACGACCTGGCCGGCGCCGATCTCGACGAACGTCGATGCGCCGCGCTCGACCATGTAGCGGACCGACTTCAACCATTCGACACGGTTCGACAAGTGGCGCACGAGCGCCTCCTGGATCGCCAACGCGCTGAGGTGCGGAAGCGCGCTCACGTTCGCGACGATGGGGACGACGGGCTCGCGGAAGCGGAGTGTCTGCATGAATGCGCGCAGGTCGGGCCCGATGCGGCCCATATCGGGGAGGTGGAACGGCGCGGAGATCCGCAGCGGGACGATCTTCTTCGCGCCGCGCGTTGCGAGCGCCTCAGTCACCGCACGGATGCCGGCATCGTCACCGGCGATCGTCACCTGTATCGGACCGTTGTCGTTCGCAACGACCACGCTGCCCGGCTCCACTGTCTCGGCGATCACGCGCTCGACATCCTCCGCGGACAGCCCGATGATCGCCGCCATCGCACCGCGCGCGCCGCGCGTGGACGCGAGCTTGCCGCGCTCCGCCACGAGACGCAGCGCATCGGCGAAGGGCAGCACCCCAGCGGTAACGAGCGCGGTGAACTCACCCAGCGAATGCCCGGCGACGAAGTCCGGCCGCAGGTGCGCCGGCAGCGCCATCACGCCGCGTGGCTCGCTTCCATCCGTCACGCGGCGCCCGATCTTGTGCGTGACCGACTCCACCATCGCCTCGAACAAGGCGATGCTCGTCGCGAGGACCGCGGGCTGGGCGACCGCGGTGTCGTTGAGACGCTCGACGGGGCCTGCGAAGCACAGCTCGGAGAGCTTGTAGCCGAGCACCAGATCTGCCTCTTCGAAGGTCGCGCGCGCGGCGGCCGAGGTCTCGTACACGTCACGGCCCATGCCGACGGTCTGAGAGCCCTGGCCGGGGAAAACGAATGCGAGAGAGGTCATGAGGTCACAAGCGTAGCAGCGGGGCGACCACGACGCGAGACTTTCCACACTGTTCGCTACAGTGTCTCTGCAGTGAATACTCGCTCGTACGTGCAGCGCGAACGGGCCCGCAGCGTCGCGCGCACCAGCACGGCCATCGAGATCGCCGCGTTACGTGAAGTCGCGCGCCGTGGCTATCACGCGCTCCGCATGACGGATGTGGCGCGGCGCGCGCACGTGGCGCCGCGAACCCTGTACCTGCATGCGGCGTCGAAGGAGCGGCTCGTGGAGCAGGCGCTGCGGCGCCGCGCTGCGGCGCAGATCGCGCGCGTCGAGCGCTGGCGGCCGCGGTCCGAGGCGCCCGATTCGATCCTCAACGAGCTGGTGGCACTGCACGACCGCGAATATCGGGTCGAGTCGGTGCTGCTCGAGACGCTGGTCGACGGTGCGCTGCCGCGGGCCATCGCCTCACCCCTGCGCGATCTCGACAATGTCCGGCTCGCGCTGATCACGCGAACGATGAATGACCTCGCGCGCCGCGGCGCGCTGCGCGTCCGCGTCGGTGACGCCATTGCCCTCGCGCACGCGCTGCTCTCCTACCCGACCTGGCGCACCGCGCTCACCGGCCCCGCGCGACGGCGCGCGCCACGTCTGGTCGCGGCGGCGCTGCGCAGCGCCGTCTTATGAGACGCGGACGCCGACCCGTTACGCGCCAGGCGCTCGGTATTTGAGCTGTTTGGCCTTGCGCAACGCATCCATCGTCTCGTCGACGGTCAGGAGGACCGTCGTTTCCAGCGAGCTGAGCGCGCCCCCGCCACTGATCGCCAGCGCGACTGCGGCCATTGACGCGTTGTCGGGCGCCTCCCATAAGGTGTAGCCGTCGTGCGTGCCGAAGGCGTACCAGAACCCGTGAAGCTTTCCGCCGACCGATTCGATGTAGGTCTGAGCCGCTTTCCGGCGATCTTCAGGGTTGCCGATCAGCCTCGCCCAGGTCTCCGGCGTGTAGTTGAACCTCGATAGATAGAGTGGCATGGTCCCCCTCCTGCTCGCCGACAGTTCCTGTCGCCGATCGCCGCAGACTACGCGCTCTCGTACGCGCGCTCGATCTCCAGTATCCCCCGCACGCCGTTGAGCTCGCCCTCCCAGCGGTGCCCGCGGCCGTTCACCTGCGGCTCGATCTTCGTGGCAAGGACCTCGGCGGCGAGGAACTCCCCGAATTGCTGGATCGTCCGTCCGAGGTCTCCCTCGTGGCGAAGTGTGATGCGGTCCGCGATGTCGAGGCCCGCTTCCTTCCGCATGTTGTTCACGTGATGCGCGAGCTCGCGCGCCAGGCCTTCGGCCTCGAGCTCTGGCGTGGTGTCGGTCACGAGCGCGGCGATCGCGCCGGTCTCGCGACCGACCGCGTGCCCCGGCGTGCCCTCATAGCTAACGAGCAATTCGTTCGGCGACAACGTGAAGCCCTCGACAACGGTGTTGCCCTCGCGCGTCGTGAAGCGGCCCTCCGCGAGCGCTTGACGGACGCGCGGCAGATCCTTGCCGAGCCTCGGTCCGAGGACTTTGAGCTCCGGCTTGACGATCTCGCGCACCAGTCCCTCGGCGTGGTCGCGCACTTCGAACGCCTTCACGTTGAGCTCGTCGCGGATGATCGCCGCCAGCTCGTCCTGGCCCTCGAGCGCGCCGCGGTCGCGATCGTTCGCATCGAACACTGCGATGAGCTTCGGCAGGGGCGTGCGCACCTTCGTCTTCGCGGCGGCGCGCGCGGTACGTCCGAGCGAGACAACGCGCATCGCGGCGCGCATTCGCCGCTCGAGGTCGTCGTCGATCCGTTCGGGGCGCACCACCGGGTACGGCGTGAGGTGCACCGACGCGGACGCGCCACGCACTGAGCGTCGCACGAGATTCTGGTAGAGCGACTCGGCGACGAACGGCATCATCGGCGCGAAGAGACGCGCGAGGGCCGTGAGCGCCTCGTACAGCGTCTGATATGCCGCGAGCGAGTCGCGGCGCGACTCTGTCTTCCAGAAGCGCGTGCGGGTTCGGCGCACGTACCAGGTCGAGAGGTCGTCCCAGAACGACTCCATTCGGAGCGCCGCGGTCTGGGCGTCGCACTGATCGAGGGCGGCGCGGCTGTCGCGCACGAGCCGCTCGAGAGCCGACAGGATCCACCGGTCGATGATCGGACGTTCGCCGAGCGGCACCTGCGCCTCGTTCGGGTCGAACGATTCGAGGTTCGCGTAGGTCACGAAGAACGAGTACGTGTTCCAGAGGACGAGGAGCTTGCGCTTCACGTCGCTCAGTACGTTCCAGCCGAAGAGCACTTTCTCGGCCGGATCGTGGCGCGCGTAGTACCAGCGCACGACGTCCGCACCGGCGCGCTCGGCGGCCTGCGGGAAGTCGATGAAGTTCTCGCCGGTCTTGTGGAACTGCTCGCCGTTCTCGTCGTAGACGAACTCGTTCGAGAGCACGGTCTCGTACGGGGCGCGGCCGGTGAGCACGACGCTCATGAAGAGCTGCGAGTAGTACCAGAGCCGGATCTGCTCCACGTTCTCGGTGATGAACTCCGCCGGGAACCACTTCTGCCAATGCTCGCGGTCGCTGAGCCAATTGAGTGTGGAGAACGGCACGATGCCAGCGTCGAGCCACACGTCGCCGGTCTCCTTGACGCGCGTGCTCTCGGCCTGGCACGTCGGGCAGGCGATCACGACGTTGTCGATCCACGGCCGGTGCAGCTCCTGAAGCTGCTCGAGCCCGCGGACGGCGCGCTCGCGCAGCTCCTCCTGGCTTCCGACGATGAAGAAGTGACCGTTCAGGCAGGTGTAAAACGGCATGGGCAGGCCCCAGTACCGCTTCCGGCTGATGTTCCAGTCGCCCATGTTGTCGAGCCAGTTCTGCATGCGGTCGCCGGTGTGCGCCGGGAGCCAGCGCACTTTCGCCGCGGCCTCCTTCAGCTTGGGCCGCAGCTCGTCCATCGAGATGAACCACTCATCTCCGACGCGGAAGACGATCT
>JBDTMY010000074.1:0-1774 GCA_039934015.1 Chloroflexota bacterium
CAAGGCTTCGCGCTGATCGCGAACGGTGATGTCAAAGCCGGGTTCGCGCGATTCGACATCGCGACGCTGGCCGCCGCCGCGGGTGAGCTGAGCGTCTGGCCGACCGGCTGGGTCTACTGCAGCACGATCACCGCGTGCCTGCAGCTGGCTGACTACCAACGTGCGAGCGAATGGACCGAAGCCACGACGCGCTGGTGTGAGCGTCAGTCCGTTACCGGCTTTCCTGGCGTCTGCCGCGTCCACCGAGCGGAGATCGTCGCGCTCCGCGGCGCATGGGCACAGGCCGAGCAGGAAGCGAGGCAGGCCTGCGAGGAGCTGCAGCGCTATCAGCTGAATGTGGTGGCGGCGTCCGGGTTCTACCAGATCGGCGAGATCCGAATGCGCATGGGAGATCTTCCCGCCGCGGAGGTGGCCTTCCGACGCGCGCATGAGATGGGTATGGTCCCCGAGCCGGGGCTGTCTCTCGTGCGTCTCGCCGAAGGTGACGCGCGCACTGCCGGTTCGTCCCTGCAGCGCGCGCTCGCGAATGAGAGCGAGATCTTCGCGCGCGCGCGCCTCCTGCCCGCCGAGGTCGAGGTGGCGCTCGCACTGAGCGACGGCGAACGAGCTCGCACGGCTTCGACGGAGCTCGACGGGATCGCCAAGCGTCTCGGAACGCCCGCGATGGAGGCCATCGCGGGCTCGGCACGTGCTTCTCTTCAGCTCGCGGACGGCAATGCGGCAGGGGCCGAGGCCACGCTGCGGTCCACCGTGCGCCGGTGGGTCGAGCTCGATGTGCCATACGAGATCGCGCGAACGCGCGTGCTGCTTGCCGCTGCGTACCGCGCGCAGGGAGATGGCGCCGCGGCGGCGCTCGAGCTCCAGTCGGCGCACTCGGTGTTCGAGCGCCTCGGCGCGCGTCGTGACGCGCGGCAGGTCGCGGCGCTGCTGGGCGACGAGACACTCACGACCGCGGTCGATGCGTCGGGGGAGACGGTCGAGCGCACCTTCCTCTTCACCGACATCGTGCGTTCGACGAAGCTGGTCGACGCCATCGGTGATGAGGCATGGCAGAGCCTGATCCGCTGGCACGATCAGACACTGCGCTCGCTCGTTGCCGAACATCGCGGCGAGGAGATACGGCACCAGGGTGATGGGTTCTTCATCGCTTTCGTCAACGCGAACGACGCGATCGAGTGCGCGGTGGCGATCCAGCGCCGCCTCGCGGAGCAGCGGCGCAAACAGGGCTTCGCGCTGCAGATCCGGATCGGCATGCACACGGCCGTCGCGCATCGTCGCGGGCTCGACTACGCCGGGTTCGGCATTCACGAGGCGGCGCGGATCGGCGGGGTCGCCGAAGGCGGCGAGATCCTCGTGACCGCGGCGACGCTGGTCGGGGCGAAGTCGACCTATCCCACCCAGAAACGAGATCTGACGCTCAAGGACATCGCGGAACCGGTGGAGGTCGCGTCCATCGACTGGCGCTGAGCAAGAATGGGTGGATGCGGATCGGTCGGACGCTCGCGCGCACCCTCACGCTGTCGTTCGTCCTGGCCGGATGCACACCCATCGGTTCCACGCTGGCGTCGCCGACCGTCGCGGCGACGGCATCTCCGACGGTGGCCGTGACCACCGCGGCGCCGACACCGACAGCGAGTCCGCAGCCGACGCCAACGCCGCGTCCCGAGCCACCGCCGATCGCCGCCGATCCCGTTGCGATCGCAGTGCAGGTTTCCACGGCCGAACGCGCGGTCCGCGACCTGGGCGTCACCGGTGCCGAGCTCGCCTGGATGGG
>JBDTMY010000075.1:0-3093 GCA_039934015.1 Chloroflexota bacterium
TCCTTTATCGTCCTTCATCGCCATGGTGACAAGCTCCAGCGCGGTCGGGCGACTCTTTCCGGCGTACTCATCGTCGCTGCGACCCCCGCCGGAAGATGAGCTTCGCGAGTACGGTGGCGCCGGCCTGGTCCGCGGCAAGCGCGTGATCGACATCGGCTGCGGGGACGGGCGAGTGGCGCTTGCGTGCGCGGCGTACGCGTCGGAGGTCGTCGGAGTCGATCCTGATGCGGAGGCGATCCGTCACGCGCGCGCAAGGGCGCGGACCCTCGGCGCCACGAACGCGCGGTTCGAGGTCGGTGTCGCGCAGGAGCTCCCTTTCGCCGACGAGCATTTCGACGTCGCGATCCTCTCGTGGACGCTCTGATGCGTCCCACGAGGGGGCATGGTCGATGCCCTGAAGCAAGCCCGGAGGATCCTCCGACCGCGCGGCGTCCTGGTCGACGCCCGGCCTGATTCGCGCGTCTTCGCGCACGCGGACCGCAAGAACGCGAGTGGCGTATTCCGGAAAGCGGGCGTGATCGGGACCGCGCGCGCAGAGCTCACGAACGACCGGACATCCGACCGCGCCGTCGCGACCGCCGAGCGGAACGGCTGGTTCCGTTCGCTGCGATCCGGCCGCTTCTGGCACCGCGTCCTGTTCGAGGACCGCCCGGCGCTGCAGGGTTACCTGGACGATCATCCGCGGTTCGTGCACCGCGTGCGGTGGACGGTCGAGCCTTCCACGCGTCGGCGCTGGGAAAGCGACCCCTGGGCGATCCGCCGCGCCGTGCGTTACGAGCTTTTCGAGAAGGCCTAGCTCGTAAGGGCGAACGCCGTCTCCCACACCGACTCGTAGCCCTCGAGGATCCGCGGCCACGCGAAGCGCTTCGCGGTCGCGCGCCCGTCGGCACGGATCGATCGCGCCAGCTCGGGACGCTCGCGCAGCATCAAATAGGACGTGAGGAGCTCGCGAGGATCGTCGCTCTGCACGACGATCGAGTTCCCGAACGGCACGGCGTAGTCCTCGCCCGTGCGACCGAGGTAGGCGATGCCGCCCGCCGCCATGACCTCGAGCCCTACGAGGCCGAACGGCTCCTTCTCGGAGTTCGCGAGCACTCCGTCGGCCGCCGCGTACAACGAGCGCAGCGCCTTCTCGTCGATGAAGAAGTCGAGGAACACGACCTCCGTGGTCGTCGTCGCGATCGCGGCGGCGAGATCGCGCGACGTCGCCGTCGGCGGCAGCACCAAGCGGTCCACGCTGAGGCCGCGCGCGCGGATGCGCGCGCCGACGACATCGGCATACGCGCTGCGGCTGCCGCGGATGATGAAGCGCGGCCGCATGCCCGCGTCACGCATTGCGGCGGTCGCGTCGACCGCCCACAGCCAGCGCTTGTCCACGTCGAACCGCGCGATCTTGACGAACGTCGGCCGATCGCCGAACGCCTTGCGGAGCGCGGCGACGTCGCTCGGTGGCAGCGGTTTCAGGTATCGCTCCGCGATGCCGTTTGGGAGGACCGCGGCCTCGACCTCGACCTTCGCGAGCTCCATGCGCATGTATCGAGAGATCGTCGTGATCGACGCGGCACGCCGCAGGAGCGGGAAGTCGACCTGCCCGAAGCCGTAGGTGTTGTTGGCGTTCCAGAAGAGCGCAGCGGAGCGATCGCCGCGCAGCGAGAGCAACGTCGCCGTGCCGATCGCTGCCGCAGCGGTCTGCCAATCCTCGAACAGCACCACGCTCCGCTCACCGCGAGCCGCGGCAGCGGCGATGACGACGCTCGCCAGATGCGTGGGAACCGTGCGCGAGAAGTCGAGGTACTTGCCATCTTCTCCGTCGTACACGTCCTTGGGGTGGTAGCGGCTGATCCACTGACCCCAGCGCTCGAGCACGTGCTGCCCGTCGTAGCGCTCTTCCCGAGTCGGCAGGGATGGATCGCCGACGAAGAGGTGATGCACCCGGTGACCGCGGTCGAGCAGTGCGCCGGACAGGTCGATCATGCGCGTGGCCAGACCGCCGACGAACGAATAGCGGTCCGGACCCTCGAACGCGACGAGAACGACGTGGAACATGAACGCCGATAATGACACGCTCATGAACCGCCTCCAGCGCGTCCGCGAAGATCCCGAAGGCGTCCGAAAAATGCTCGCCGCGCGCCAGTTCGACGCACCCCTCGACCGCATCCTCGAGCTCGACAAGCAGAGCCGTGAGCTGCGGGCCAAGAAGGAGGTGCTCCAGGCGGAGCGCAACAAGGCCAGCAAAGGCGGGCCTCCGACAGACGCCGTCAAGGCGCGCATGCGCGAGGTCGGAGACGAGATCAAGTCGATCGACGCGAAGCTCGGACCGCTCGAGGCGGAGCGCGACGAGCTCGTGCTGTGGATCCCGAACGACGTCGCGCCGGACGTGCCGCCCGGGAAGGACGAGCACGACAACCGAGTGGTGCGCGAAGACCCGAAGAGCGTGCTCAGCTTCCCGGCGAAGCCTCACTGGGAGATCGGCGAAGCGCTCGGCATCCTCGACATCCCACGCGGAGCGAAGCTGTCAGGGTCGCGCTTCTACATCCTGCGCGGCGCTGGCGCGGCGCTGCAGCGTGCGCTCATCGCATGGATGATCGACCTCAAGATCGACGCGGGTCTGACCGAGATCTACCCGCCGTTCGTGACGCGTAAGGAAACGCTGATCGCATCCGCTCACCTGCCGCACTTCGACGAGAACCTGTACCGGGACGAAGACGATGACGTCTGGATGATCCCGACGGCCGAGCCGCAGCTCATCGGGCAGCATCGCGACGAGACGATCCCGCTCGAGAAGCTGCCACTGCGCTACGTCGCGTACACCGCGTGCTTCCGCCGGGAGAAGATGAGCGCCGGGCGGGACGTGCGCGGGATCAAGCGCGGCCACCAGTTCGACAAGGTCGAGATGGTCAGCTTCACGCTTCCGGAAGACTCACCGAAGGAGCTCGACCGCATGACCCAGCTCGCCGTCGACGTCATCGAGAAGCTGGAGCTGCCGGTGCGCGTCGTCGAGCGCTGCGCCGGCGATCTCGGCTTCGTCGCGATGAAGGGATTCGACGTGGAGACGTGGGGACCCGGGGTGGGCGAGTGGCTCGAGGTCTCGTC
>JBDTMY010000076.1:0-6638 GCA_039934015.1 Chloroflexota bacterium
GACGAGCTCTGCACGCGGGTCGCCTTCCTGAGCCAGGGCAAGATCGTCGCGCTCGACACGCCGCGCGAGCTGAAGCTGCGGTACGGGCAGCGCACCGCGACGGTGCTGCTGCGCGACCGCACCGAGCGGACGGTGCGGCTCGACGATCCGGACGCCGCGCAGCTGGCGGAATGGATGCGCGCCGATCAGGTCCTCACGATCCATTCGCAGGAGGGGACGCTCGAGGACGTCTTCGTGGCGCTGGCGGGCCGGCCGCTCTAGATGCGTATCCCGATCGTGTTCGCGATCTTCCGCAAGGACCTCGTCGACGCCATCCGGGACTCGCGCGTCCTCGTCTCGCTGCTGACGCCACTCGTCCTCGCCATCCTCTACAACTCGATCTTCCCCGACGAGCGTCTCTTCGAGGCCAAGGTCGCCTTCGTCGGCCCCGAGACGTCGGCACTGGTGCGCACGCTCGAAGAGCGCGCCGGGCAGACGGTGAGCCTGAAGCTGCGGCCCGCCGACACGGCTGATGAGGCACGCCAGCTTGTCGCGGACGAGGACGTGGACGCGGCATTCGTGCTGCCTGCCGACGTTGATGACGCGATCCGGCAAGGGCGTCGACCGACGATCACGCTCATCCAGCCGACGAACGGGAGCTCGGCGGCGAACTTCGTCTCGGCCGGGCTGGAGGCCGGGATCCGAGCGCTGTCCGGTCAACCGCCGATCGCGACCGTCGCCGTCGAACGCGTGCAGGCCGGGTCCACCGAGGCGGGCGTCCTGGGCGAGCTCGGAACGCGCCGCTACTTCGTGCTCGCGACGGTGGTGATGATGCTCGGCATGATCGCCGTGCTCGCCGTGCCGATCATCCTCACGGAAGAAGCCGAAAAGAAGACGCTGGACGCGCTGCTTCTCGTCGCGAGCTATCGCGAGGTCATCGTCGCGAAGGCACTCGTCGGAGTGGCGTACAGCGCGGCGGCCGTCGCGCTGATGCTCGGCCTCACGCGACTTCGGCCGGTCGACATACCGACATTCGTCGCGGGCACCGCGCTACTCGCCGTCGCGCTCATCGGACTGGGGCTGCTGCTCGGCGGCCTTTTCAAGACGGCGGGCCAGGTCTACACGTGGTCGAGCGTCGTCCTGCTGCCGATCATCGCACCGGCGTTCGTCGCCGGCCTGCCGGTGCCGGACGCGCTCGACCTCGCCCTTCGCGCGTTCCCGACGCTCCAGGGGATGCGCATCATGACCAACGGGCTCGCGGGAACGCCGCTCTTCGGTGACCTCTGGATCTCGTACGCCGTGCTGCTCGCGTGGATCGCGCTCGCGTACGGCGCGCTTGCGTGGCGCCTGTCGCGGCGGGAGTCCTAGGCCGGCTCCAACACCACGACCGCTAGTCCACGAGCTTCAGCATCGGGATCTCCTGATGCGGCGCGCCCTCCCATGAGTAAAACTCGAGGCCGCAGACCTCGCGGAAGCCGAGCTTCGCGGCGATCGGCGCCGAGGTCGAGCGCACCGCCTGGATGACCGCCGCGGTCCGCCCCTCAGCGCGCGCTTCGGCCAGCCGTTTCGCGACGAGCGCGCTGTAGATGCCGCGGCCGCGGTACTCCGGCAAGGTCGCGGCGCCGCCGAGCAGGACGATCGGCGAATCCGGGAGGAACACGAGGTAGCTCCAGCCGGCGGGCTCGGTACCGCCGTCGACGAACGCGAAGTACCCGCGGTTGTTGACCTTGCTGTCGGTCATCGCGAGCAGCACGTTGAAGAAGCGCGCGACCTCCTCGGGCATCCCGTAGGCGCGGCCCATCATCCCGCTCGCGGCCTGCGCCTCGTGCAGTGTCGCTTCGCGGACCTCGATCTTGGGATCGACCGCGATCGGGATGGCGAGATCGGTGAGCGCCATGCCCGCCATCTCGTCGGCCTTCGTCATTCCGCTCGCGACGAGGCGCTCGCCGAGATCCTGCGGCCGCGTGAGCGGACCCGTGACCCAGCCGTAGCCCTTACGCCCGCGCGAGTAACGGTTGCGGACCATCCTCAGCGTCGCGTCGACATCCTCTGGTGCGATGTTCGCCATGCCGACGAGATTCGCGAGCGGATGCGAGAGATCGGTCACGCGTCCTCGCACGCCCTGGATGCCGAGGTCCTCCGAAAGGCCCGAGACCGGCGGGTAGACGTGCAGGCTCGACTCGATCGCGAGCGTGAGCGCGTCGTCGGCGACGCTCAAGGGATCACGCGACGAGCGAACGGAGCGCGCGGCGGATGAGCTCGCGTGCGAGCGTCACCTTGTAGCCGTTGTCGCGGAGCGGCTCAGCTCCGGCGAGGATCACGTCAGCGGCGGCGAGGCAGGCGTTGTCATCGAGGGCGCTGCCCTCGAGCTGCTTGTGGGCGGCGGGGACCATCCACGGGCTCGGCGCCACGCCACCGACGACGATCCGCACGTCGTGGGCCTTGCCGCCGCTGATCCGCGCGGCGGTCGCCACCGACACGAGCGCGAAGCTCCAGGCCTTGCGGTCCATCGCCTTGAGGAACGTGCCGCGACGCTGCAGCGCGGAGTAAGGGATGCGCACGGAGGTGATCAGCTCGCCCCGCCGGATCGCATGTTCCTTCCGCTGCCGGCCGCTCGGCGTAATGAAGAAGCTGGCGAGCTTCACGGTCCGTCGGCCAAGGCTCGACACGAGCTCGATGTCTGCGTCGTACGCGATGAGCGCGGGTGCAAGATCCGACGGCGAGACCATCACGCACTCCGCCGCTCCGAGGATCGCGTGGTAACGGTTCTCGCCCTCGGCGGCGAAGCAGCGCGTGCCGCCCTTGAGCCAGCACGGCACGGCCTCATCGCGGAAGTACCAGCAGCGGTTGCGCTGCAGCAGGTTCCCGCCGACCGTGCCCATGTTGCGGAGCTGTGGCGTCGCGGCGTCGCGCAGCGACTCGCCGATGATCGGCGCCAGCTTTCGCAGCGCCGCCGATGTTTCGAGGTCGGAGAGCGGCGTGAGCGCACCGATCCGCAGCCCCTTGCTCTTTTCGATGCTCCAGCCGCGCAGGCCGTCGATCCCGGTGAGGTCGACGAGGGCATTCGGCCTCGCGAGGCCGCTGCGGATCAGGCCGATGAGGTCGGTGCCGCCCGCGATGGCCAGCGTGCCGTTCTTCAGAAGCTTCAGCGCCTCGCCGAGCGCGCGTGGCTTGGTATACGAGAAGAGGCTCATCGGACGAGCGCCAACGCTTCGAGCACCGGCGCCGGCGTCATCGGCGCGTGGCGCAGCCGCACCCCGATCGCGTTCGCGACCGCATTCGCGACGGCGGCCGCGGTCGGGATGATCGGCGGCTCCCCCAGGCCCTTCGCGCCGAGGTTGTTCGCGCGCCGGTCGGGACGATCGGTGAAGCGCACCACGATCTCGGGAACGTCGAGCGCGGTCGGGACCTTGTACCACTCGAGGTCGGCATTCATCACGCGGCCGAGCGCGCGATCGACGACGCGCTCCTCAGTGAGTGCGAAGCCAAGGGCCTGGATCACGCCGCCCTGCACCTGCGACTCGGCCGTCATCGGATTCACGATGCGGCCGATGTCGTGGACCGCGACGACCTTCTCGACGACGATCTCGCCGGTGAGCGTGTCGACCTCGACCTGCGCGAAATGCGCGCCGAACGTCTTGATCGACAGCTTCTCGGGATTCGGCCAGCGTGAGCCCTTGCCGATGACCGTGTTGTTCTCGAGCTTCTTGCTCACCTCGGCGATCGAGGTGCGCGCGCCCTTGCTCACGATGTGGCCGCGCTCCATCCGGAGCTCCGTCTTGCGCACCTCGAGCACCCCGGCCGCGGCGCCGAGGAATTGCTCGCGCGCGTCCCGAGCGGCGAGACGCACGGCGGGTCCCACCGATGCCAGCGTGAGCGAGCCCGCGGAGATCGGGCCATACGGACCTTCGGTGTCGCCGATGCGCACCGAGATCCGGTCGAGGTCCACGCCGAGCTCGTCGGAGCAGATCTGCGCGAGCACGGTGCGCGTCCCGGTGCCGATGTCCTGCGTGCCGGCGCGCACGACCACCGTGCCGTCGCTGTTGAAGTGGACGGTCGCGTACGCCGGCGGGCCCCCACCGCCACCCCAGATCTGCGTGCCCATCCCGATGCCGCGCCTGCGATGCGGCGAAGAGCCGCGCGTGCCGCCCGCGCGCCGCGTGCTCCAGCCGATCTCGCGGGCGCCGATCGTGTAGCACTCGAGGAGACGCTTGAGCGAATAAGGCTTCGTCGTGCGTGGGTCCTTCTGCGCCGCGGCGTGGCGGCGACGCAGGGTCAGGGGATCGACGCCCATGCGCTCGGCGAGCTCGTCGATCGCCTGCTCAAGGGCGAACGTTCCCTCGACATACCCCGGTGCGCGGAACGCCGACAGCGACCCCGCGTTCGTGACGACGCGGTACGACTTCGTCGTCAGGTTCGCGAAGTCGTAGAGCGTGTTCGTCGGACCGGTCGGGTTCGCGACCCACCGCCCCTGGCCGGCGTTCGACCACGAGACGTGGTCGACGGCGGTGATCCGTCCGTCCTTGCCGCCCAGCCTGATCTTCTGCAGCGTGGCGGAGCGATTACCGGCGGCGAGGTTCTCCTCGTGCCGCGTGAGGACACAGCGCACCGGCCGGCCCAGCTGCTTCGCGAACAGCGAGGCGACGATCGAATACTTCCCGGCGCCACCCTTCGAGCCGAAGCCGCCACCCATGTAGTCGCAGATCACGCGGATCCGCGAGAGCGGGAGCAGCAGTGCGGCGCGGAGGCCCTCGCGCACGCCGAAGACATGCTGCGTCGATTCCCACACGGTGAGGACCTCGCCGTCCCACTGCGCGACCGCCCCGTGCGACTCGAGAGAGTTGTGCAGCTGCGTCGAGGTCCGATATGTTCCCTCGACCACGAACTCGGCGTCTTTGAACGCCGCCCGCGCGTCGCCGCGCTTCAGCGAGCCCGCATCGAACACGTTGCCGCCATCCTCGAGCTTCGGCGCGCCGTCGGTGATCGCCTCTTCCAGATCGGTCACGTGCGGCAACAGCTCGTACTGGACCTCGATGAGCGCGAGCGCTCGCGCGGCGGTGTCCGCGTCGTCGGCGGCCACCGCGGCGACCTCATCGCCGATGAAGCGGACCTCCTCGCGGAAGATGGTCTCCTCGCCACGGAACGCGGCTTTCGGCGCGTTGAACCGATGCAGCACGCCGCGCACGCCGGGTAGGGCTTCGGCCTTCTTCGTGTCGATGGCGCGTACGCGTGCGCGCGGATACGGACTGCGCAGCACGCGCGCGTGCAGCATGCCGGGCAGCGTGACGTCCTGGGTGTAGGTCGCGCGGCCGGTGACGCGCTGCACGCCGTCGACGCGCTTTCGCGACTTTCCGATCTCGTCGAGCTCGGCCCCCGCGGCGTGCGGCGGCAGATCGCTTCCCTGGATGATCGAGAGCGACTCGAAGATCTCGCCTTCGAATTCGTCGCGGCTCTTGACGACCCTCAGGCCAGGCACTACTTGCCCCGCCTGGCGGCCGACATGCCGGCTTTCACGATGTTCACGTACGCGCCGCAGCGGCAGAGATTGCCCGCCACCGCGCGACGCATCTCATCCTCGGTGGGCTTGCCTTTTGCGCGCAGCAATGCGACGACCGACATGACCTGTCCAGGCGTGCAGAAACCGCACTGGTACGCGTCGTGTTCGATGAACGCTTCCTGCACCGGATGCAGCGCCCCGTCCTTCGAGATGCCTTCGATCGTCTCGACCCGCTTGCCCTCACACGCGACGGCGAGCGTGATGCACGAGTAGATCGGCCGATCGTCGACGAGCACCGTGCACGCGCCGCAGTCGCCCGCGTTGCAAACGAGCTTCGTCCCGGTGAGACCGAGGGGTCCGCGCAGGAGCTCGAGGAGCGACCGCTGCGGCGGGAGGTGTGCCGTCGCTCCCTGGCCGTTGACGGTGAGGGAAATGTCGACAGCGTCGGGTCCGCGGAAGGGGGGCACCGACTCGATGGTATCGAGCATCTCGGTATGCTGTCCGCGCCCATCGAGCCGCCAACAGGAGGAAATCACGCCATGGCCATCGAACGCGTCGGGATCGTCGGTTTCGGACAGATGGGCTCCGGGATAGCGCAGGTGTGCGCTGCCGCGGGCCTTGACGTCCTGGCGCGTGAGGTCGATCAGAAGTTCATCGAGCGGGGCTTCTCGCGGATCGACGCTTCGCTCGCGCGGGTCGTGAAGTCCGGCAAGCTGTCCGATGAGGACGCGAAGAAGACGCGTGCGCGGATCCGAGGCACGACCGAGCTCTCGGAGTTCAAGGACCGCGATCTCGTCATCGAAGCGGTCATCGAGGTCATGAGCGCGAAGAAAGAGGTCTTCGAGCAGCTCGACCGCGTGTGTCCGCCACCTGTGATCTTCGCCTCGAACACCTCGAGCCTCACGATCATCGAGATCGCCGCGGCGACGAAACGGCCCGATCGCTTCGCCGGCCTGCACTTCTTCAATCCGCCGGTCGTGATGCAGCTGGTCGAGGTCGTCAAGGCAATCACGACGACCGACGCGACGGTGGAGGCGTTACGCGAATTCGTGACGCGGCTCGGCCACACGCCGGTCGTCTGCAAGGACACTCCAGGATTCATCGTGAACCGGCTGATGATGCCGATCATGCTCGAGGCGATCCGCGCGCTCGAGCAGGGCGT
>JBDTMY010000077.1:0-1743 GCA_039934015.1 Chloroflexota bacterium
GGATTCGCGAAGTTCACGATCGCGAAGTCGTATGTACCCGTCCCGATCGCGCTTACGAGCGTGTTGGCGACGCCGGCGGCGCTCATCTGCGGCTGGAGGTCGTACGTAGCGACCTTCGGTGACGGAACGAGCGTCCGGTCCTCGCCGGTGAACGGCGGCTCGGTGCCGCCGTTGAAGAAGTACGTCACGTGCGCGTACTTCTCGGTCTCGGCGGTGTGGAGCTGCCTCAGGCCCGCCTCGGAGATCACCTGCGCGATGGGTTCGATCACCGCGGGGGCGAACGCCGCCTTCACGCCGGCGATCCGGACGTTGTACTCGGTCAGGGTGACGAAGGCGAGCTCGCGGGGGACCCGATCGCGCGGGAAGCCGTCGAAATCCTGCTGCATGAGCGCCCCAGTGAGCTGTCGCGCGCGGTCCGGGCGAAAGTTGAAGAAGATCACCGCGTCGTGGTCCTGCATCGGCGCGCCGTCACCCACGACGTGGGGCGGCATCAGCTCGTCGCCGCAAGCGCTGTCCTCGTAGCAGCGCTCCACAGCGGCGGTCGCGCTGTCGCAGCGCGGTCCCACCGCATCGACGATGGCGTCGTATGCGAGCTGGGTGCGTTCCCAACGCTTGTCGCGATCCATCGCGTAATAGCGGCCGTGGACCGTCGCGATCGACGCGCTGATCCGCGGGAGGAGCTCGAGCGCGCTGCGTGGCGGCATGTCGCGACCGTCGAGGAAAGCGTGCACGACGACCCGCGCGACGCGCTCGCGTTTCGCGAGCTCGATGAGGGCGGCCAGATGCTTCATGTCAGCGTGCACGCCGCCCGTGGAGATCAGGCCCATCAAGTGGAGCGTCCCGCGCTCCCGCACCGCGGCGCATGCGTCGCGCAGCGCGACGTTCTGGTAAAAGCTCCCGTCCTGGATCGTGTCGTTGATGCGGACCAGCTCCTGGTAGCTGATGTAGCCCGCTCCCATCGTGAGATGACCGACCTCGCTGTTGCCCATGACCCCGTCGGGCAGGCCGACCGCGCGGCCGCTCGCTTCGAGCTTCGCGTGCGGGTAGCGCGCGAACAGCGCGTCGAGCCGCGGCGTCTTCGCGCGTGTCACGGCGTTGCCTGGTCCATCCGGCGCGATGCCCCAGCCGTCGAGCACGCAGAGCACGACCGGCCGGTACGCCGGCGTCACGCGAAGGCTCGCACGATCGCTCCGAACTCCTCGGCCTTCAGTGAGGCTCCGCCCACGAGGGCGCCGTCGATCCCGTCGGCGGTCGCGAACTCCTTCGCGTTCGCCGCGGTGACGCTGCCGCCGTAGAGGATCGGCGTGCGGTCCGCGGGGAGGCCGGCGGCCTCCAGGGTGCGGCGGATCACGCGCGCCGCGGCCATCGCGTGCTGGGCGGTCGCCGCGTGTCCCGTCCCGATCGCCCAGATCGGCTCGTAGGCGATGACGAGCTGGTCTGCGCGCTCACGGTCGGCCCGCAGGGGCGCGACATTCGCCCCCACCTGTCGCGCGATGACGGCGTCCGCGTCGCCGGCGAGGTGCTGCTCCTCGCTCTCGCCGACGCAGAGCACGACACGCAGTCCGGCCGCGATCGCGCGGGCGAGCTTTCGCGCGACACGCACGTCGTCGTCACCGAGGTCGCGGCGCACCTCGGAGTGTCCGACGATGGTGCCGGCCGCGATCCCCACGAGCATCGACGCGGCGATCTGCCCGGTGTACGCGCCCTTGTCCTCCCAGTGCACGTCTTGCGCGTAGACGCGGA
>JBDTMY010000078.1:0-10678 GCA_039934015.1 Chloroflexota bacterium
GGAAGACGGCATCGACAGGGATGTCCCGCATCGGCGTGCCGGGACGGAGGTCCATATAGCGGAGCGCACGCCCGGCGGCCTCGCGCTGCGCCGGCTCGAGCGCGTCAGGATCCGGCACGCGGCCGTCGATCGTCACGGTCTGCGACGGGTTGGTCCCCCAGGACACGTACGGGCGCAGCTCCGACGCGTCGATGCGCACCTCGCGGTCGAAGTGCGCGCCCTCGTCGGTCGGGAGTGAGCGCCACTCATCGAGCGCCGCCTGCCAGTCCTTGCCCTGCGGGGCGTGCTGGCGCTTCTCGACGTAGGCATAGGTCGCGTCGTCCGGCGCGACCATCCCGGCGCGCGCGCCCGCTTCGATCGACATGTTGCAAACGGTCATGCGGCCTTCCATCGACAGCGCCCGGATCGCGGAGCCGCGGTATTCGATGACCGCGCCAACACCGCCGCTCACGCCGATGCGCGCGATGATCCCCAGGATCACGTCCTTCGCCCACACGCCGCGCGGCAGCGTGCCCTCCACCGTGACGGCCATCGTGCCGGGACGGTTGGCCCACAGCGTCTGCGTCGCGAGGACGTGCTCGACCTCCGACGTCCCGATGCCGAACGCGAGCGCGCCGAACGCGCCGTGCGTCGAGGTGTGGCTGTCGCCGCAGACGATCGTCATGCCCGGCTCGGTGAGGCCGAGCTGCGGCGAGATGACGTGGACGATTCCCTGCTCCGGCGCGCCCATGGGGAACAGACGAACGCCGAACTCGCGCGCGTTCCGCGCCATCGCCTCCATCTGCTTGAGCGAGATGTCGTCGGCCGGCGTCGCCGCGGTCGTGGGGACGTTGTGGTCCATCGTCGCGAGCGTGAGGTCCGGCCGCCGCACGGACCGCTTCGCGAGGCGAAGTCCTTCGAACGCCTGCGGCGACGTGACCTCGTGCACGAGGTGGAGGTCGATGTACAGGAGATCCGGCTCGCCAGCGGCGCGCCGCACGACGTGCCGGTCCCAAACCTTCTCCGCGAGCGTGCGCGCCGTCACGGTGCCGAGGTGTCGAGCACCTCTTCGGCAGGGAAGCCCTTGCCGCGGATCAGCGCGAGCACGGCTTCTGCGTGCGCGCGGTCGCGCGTGTCGACGATGACGTCGAGGCCGACACGGCCGATCGCGGCGTACGGGCCGAGACGGTGGATGCCGATGTGAAGGATGTTGATGCGCTCCGCGGTGAGGATCCCGGTGAGCTCGTGGAGCATCCCCGGCCGGTCGTCGAGCCAGGTGCGGAACGCGAGGTAGCGGCCGGCTGACGCGAGACCCTGCTGCAGCGCCTTGCCAAGCAGGTTCGGGTCGATGTTGCCGCCACTGACGACGACGCCGACGCGCTTTCCGCCGACATGGCCGTTCGCCTCGAGGACGGCGGCGATCCCAGCCGCACCCGCGCCCTCGGCGAGCATCTTCGTACGCTCCAGAAGCACGACGATCGCGCGCGCGATCGCTTCGTCGCTGACGGTGATGATGTCGTCGACGTACTTCCGCACGATCGCGAGGGTGCGCTCGGCGGGACGCCGGACCGCGATGCCGTCGGCGATCGTCGCGGCGGATCGCTCGGTGACGTGGCCCGCGCGGAACGACTCCGCGAACGCCGACGCGCCCTGCGACTGCACGCCGATGATGCGCACGCGCGGCCTGCGCTCTGACGCGGCCAGCGCGATGCCGGCGATGAGCCCGCCGCCGCCCACCGGGACGACCAGCGTGTCCAGGTCTTCGGCGTCCTCGAGGAGCTCGAGCGCCACGGTGCCCTGGCCGGCGATGACGTCGTCGTCGTCGAAGGCATGCACGTAGGTGCGACCGCGCTCTCGGGCGATCTCGAGCGCGACGGCGTGCGCCTCGTCGTAGCCGCCGTCGGCGAGCACGGTCTCGGCCCCGCTGCGCTGGATCGCGGTTAGCTTCGCGAGCGGTACGCCTTGCGGCAACACGACGGTGGCGGGAGCCCCGATGAGCTGCGCCGCGAACGCGACGCCCTGGCCGTGGTTGCCGGCGGACGCAGTGACGACACCGGCAGCGCGCTTGGCGGGGTCGAGACGCGTGAGCGCGTTCAGCGCGCCACGGATCTTGAACGCGCCGGTCCGTTGCAGGTTCTCGAGCTTGAGAAAGACCTCGCGGTCAGCGAGCTGCGACAGCGCGGGCGAACGCTCCGTCGGCGTGCGTCGCACGTGAGGCGCGATGCGCGCGGCGGCCTCGACGACCGTGGCGCGGCTGAGCGCGGGCTTCTCCACCACGGTCATGATGCGACCCGGTCGAACGCGCGGCGCAGCCGCCGCACCCCCTCGTCGATCCGGTCGAGCGTTGGACCGCTGATCGAAAAGCGCAGCGCCTCGGAGTGATCCTTCGCGATCGCGAAGGCGTGTCCAGGGACGAAGGCGACGCCCTCTTCGAGCGCGATGCCGAGCAGGGTGCCGGAGCTCATGCCGCTCGGAAGCCGGACCCAGAAGTAGAAGCCGCCGTCCGGATCGTTCCAGCGAACGCCGGTCCCCGCGAACTCCCGCTCCAGCGCGACGCGTCCGCGCTCGAGCTTCGCGCGGTACATCTCGCGGAGCTTCGCGACGTGCGCGGCCGCGCCGCCGCGGCGCTCGAACTCGAGGACGATGCGCTGCCCGAGCGTGCCGGTCGACGAGTCCATCGTCTGCTTCGCGGCGGCCATCCGCCCGATCGCCTCGCGGTCGGCGATGACCCATCCCACGCGCAATCCCGGGAGGAACGTCTTCGAGAAGCTGCCGATCGAGACGACCTCGGCGGCAGACTTGCGCGCCGCGAGCGGCGCGATGTCGGTGCCGCGGTAGCGAAGGAGCCCGTACGGATCGTCTTCGACCACGACCGCGCCGTACGTCGCGGCGAGCGCCAGCAGCGCGTCCCGTCGGCGATCCGACAGCGTCTCGCCCGTTGGATTCTGGAAGTTCGGCACGATGAAGAACATGCGCGGCGCGAGCCCATCGCGACGCAGGATGCGCGCGGCCTCGGCGACGTCGAGACCTTCGCCGTCAACAGGCACCTCGACGACGCGAGCGCCGTGATTGCGGAACGCCGAGAGCGCGTTGGCGAACGCGGGCGACTCCGCGACGACGACGTCGCCGGGCCGCAGATAGACACGGCACGCAAGGTCGATCGCCTGGAGCGCCCCGGCGCTGACGAGCACCTCTTCGGGGTCCGCGGCGATCCCGCGAGCGCTCGCGTCTGCGGCGGTCGCGGCGCGGAGCTCCGGCTCGCCCTCGGTCATCGTGTAGCCGAGGGCGCTCGCGCCTTCGCGCTGGATCACCGTCGCCGCGAGATCGTCGGCTCGGACGAGGTCGAGCGCTTCACGAGCCGGCGACCCCACCGCGAACGAGACCGTGTCTCGCGTCTGCCGCGCGACGATGCCGATCGTCTCGTCGATGAACGAGCCGAAGACCTCGTTCAGTCGATCCCGGTCGCCGGTCGCCAGTTGTGTCGCCATCTCACTCCCTCATGTCCTGACAACAAAGAAGGCCTCCCTTTCCGGGAGGCCGTTTGCGGTGCCTGGTTGCGGTTGCTAGGTGCGGCTCAGCCTCCCGAACGCGAAATCGGCCCCGGGATCGGGGCCGGAAGGATGATCGGGAGAAGCGAAAGAGCCATCCCTGGTGACGCTAGGGACCGCCGTGGACCCCCGTCAACGGGTGGCTCCCACGTTGGTCAGGCTGCACAAGGCGATACACTTAGAGGGCTCCGCAAGGCGGAGCGCCGCTGGCGGACAAGGGCCCGGAACGTAGTAGGTCGCGTGCAGGTCATCCTCACGTAGAGACTCGCCCCGATCCTCGAAGCGCAGAGGCAAGAACGAGAGGAGACCTTAGTGTCTTTCGCAGACAAGACCCTGACCTGTCGCGACTGTGGCCAAGAGTTCATCTGGACCGCCGGAGAGCAAGAGTTCTACGCGAGCCGTGGCCTTCAGAACCCCCCGAGCCGTTGCCCCGCTGACCGCGCGGCGCGCCGCGCCGGTGGTGGTGGTGGTGGTGGCGGCGGTGGTGGCGCTGGTGGATACGGCGGCGGCGCCCGCGAGATGTTCACCGCGACCTGCAGCAACTGTGGCAAGGAAGCCCGCGTGCCGTTCCAGCCGCGTGGCGACAAGCCCGTGTACTGCTCCGACTGCTTCGAGCAGCGCCGTCCAACGCAGTCTCGTAGCCGCTACTAGCTAGTGCCGAAGCAAAAAGGACCAAAGCGCGACAAGGCCGAGAAGAATCGGATCGCCGCGCTCAAAGCACAGAAGGCACGTAAGGGTGGACCCGGCGGAGATCGTCGGCCCCCCCGTTGAAGTCCTCCACCGCTAGCGTCACGGTCAAGCTCCACGGTGGGCCCTTCGACGGGCAGTCCGCGGTCGCCTATGGCGCGATCGTCGGAAAGCTCATCGAGGTAAATCACCGGTCGTATCGCATCACGAAGATCGAGCCCGTGCCAGGTTGGCGCGAGCTCGTGGCTCAGGCGAACTTCGAGGAGAAACCGAAAGTAGCTGTGGCGGCGAAGCCCAAGTAGTAGTCCTTATTCCGAAGTGACGGCACCAGCCGCTGCCGAGGAGACCAGCTTCGAGTATTTCGCGAGCGCCCCCGTCGCATAGCGCGGCGGGGGCGCTTTCGTTGCCGCGAGTCTCTTACCCAGCTCGTCCGCCGTGATCTCGAGATCCAACCGTCGCTTCGCCGGATCGATGAGGATCGTGTCCCCATCACGCACCGCCGCGATCGGCCCGCCGACGGCGGCCTCGGGAGCGATGTGTCCGACGACATGTCCGTGGGTCGCGCCGGAGAAGCGCCCGTCGGTGATGAGCGCGACCTTCTCAGCGAGACCCGCGCCGACGATCGCGCCGGTGACGCCAAGCATCTCGCGCATCCCCGGCCCGCCCTTCGGTCCCTCATAGCGGATCACGACGCAGTCGCCGTCCTTGATCTTCCCGGCGACGACCGCGGCGAACGCGTCCTCCTCGCGGTCGAACACGCGCGCGGTGAAGCGCCGCGCCTCCATCAGATGGCCGGCGACCTTCGCTACACCGCCGTCCGGCGCGAGCGAACCCTTGAGGATCACCATGCCGCCTGACGCTGCGAGCGGGTTCGCGAGCGGCCGCACCACCTCCTGACCGGGCGTCTCCTGCGCGGCGCGCGCCTCCTCGCCGATGGTCTTTCCGGTCACGGTGAGCGCGTCCTCGTTGAGCAGCTTGGCGTCGAGGAGGCGGCGCAGCACGAGCATGATGCCGCCGGCTTTGTCCATGTCCGGCGCGGTGAAGCGTCCCCACGGCTTCATATCGGCGAGCAGCGGCGTCTTCGCGCTGATGCGGTCGAAGTCCTCGAGCGAGAGTTCGACGCCTGCCTCACGCGCGACCGCCAGCAGGTGCAGCACCGCATTCGTCGAGCCACCCGTCGCCATCACCGCGCTGATCGCGTTCTCCAGCGCAGGGCGCGTGATGATCTGGCGCGGCCGGACATCTTCCTTGAGCAGCTGCATCACGCGACGACCCGCGCTGCGCATCACCTCGCGCCGGCGCTCGTCCGTTGCAGGGACGCCGGAGGATCCGGCGGGTGAGATCCCGAGCGCCTCGAACGCCGTCGCCATCGTGTTCGCCGTGAACTGACCGCCGCACGAGCCCGCGCCGGGGCACGCACTCCGTTCGAGCTCGCTCAGCTCCGCGTCGGTCATCTTCCCGACCGCGTGCTTACCCACCGCCTCGAACACGTCGCCGATGGTGACGTCCCTGCCCTGGAAGCGGCCGGGCATGATCGATCCGCCGTAGACCATGAGCCCAGGGATGTCGAGGCGCGCGAGCGCCATCACCGTGCCCGGGATCGTCTTGTCGCAGCCGCTCACGCACACGAGCGCGTCGAACAGATGGCCGCGCGCGACGAGCTCGATCGAGTCGGCCACGAGCTCGCGCGAGATGAGCGACGCCTTCATGCCCTCGGTCCCCATCGAGATGCCGTCGCTGACGGCGATGGTGTTCAGCTCCACGGGCGTGCCCCCCGCTTCGCGTATGCCTTCTTTCACCCACGCGGCGAGCTCTCGCTGATTGATATTGCAGGGCATGATCTCGATCCACGAGTGCGCGACGCCCACGAGCGGGCGCCGGAAGTCCTCATCCGTGTAGCCGACGGCGCGCATCATCGAGCGGGCCGGAGCGCGGTCCGGACCGTCGATCAATACGCGGCTGCGAGAGCGTGCATCGGTCGTCATCGGTCGAGGCCCGGAACGATAACGGCTAGACCGTGCGTGGCGCGGAGCTAGCGCGCGAAGCGGAAGGACTCGACGATGCCGCGGACCGCAGTCTCGGTCGCTCCAGCGGGGATCGCGGTCCCGGGCGGCGCCGTGAAGTAGCGAATGATCCACATGCGCTCGCCATCCGGCACATACAACGAGTAGAAGGTCGTCGGATCGCTCGTCGTGAACTTGAACGTCGTCTTCGCACCGGGACGGCCATCGACCGTGGTGGGTTCGACCGAAACCACGGGGAGGCCGAAGCCGCCCTTCTCCCGGTCCGCGTAGGCCATCGCGCTCAGCGTCCGGCTGTTCCGAAGAAGGCTCACGCTCGCCGTGTATTGGAGCGCCGGACCCACACCGGTATCGGTCCGCCTGATCGCTTCCGTTTCGTCCCCCGGGGTGAGTCGGGTGTATAGCTCCGTTCCGATCAGGTCGGGATCGCCCTGGCCTGCGGGCCACGGGGTGGTGCGTGACTGCAGATCCGATCGCCGCCAGCCGGCGGGGAGCTGCACGGAATATCCCAGCGGGCTCTGGTACGTCGTCGTCGCGGGCGCGGTCACCGTCGCGGTCGCAGCGGAGGACGCGGTCGCGCTGGGTAGTGTCGTCGCGGTCGCCGTTGACGAAGCCGTCGGAGTCGCCGAGGCGGTCACCGTCGGTGCTGAGGTCTGCTGCCCGCCACGCGGCGCGAGGATCGCGACGAGTGCGAGCGAGGCGACGACGGCCACGATGGCGACGGCGGCCAAGCCGCGCCGGTCAGACGGTCGCTGTGGCGCGTTCACGCCGGTGCTCATCCAGCCAGCGTCTCGGTCCGCTCAGGCCGCTGGCAACGGTGCCGGCGCAGGAGGCACGACGCGGCGACGCGCTTCCGCGGAGATCGTGATGAGGTCGTGCTCGTCGAGCTCGTGCACCTCGTCGGCGCGACGCATCGCGAGGCGATACGCGTTGTCGAGGTCCTCGCCTGCGAGCGGAACGCCGAGCTCTGCGAGCCGCGCAGCGAGGCCAGCGCGTCCGGAGAGCTTCGAGACGACGATGCGTCGCGCCTCCCAGCCGACGGACTCCGGGGTCATGATCTCGTAGGTCCGCGGATCCTTGATCACGCCGTCCTGATGGATCCCCGAGGAGTGCGCGAACGCATTGGCGCCGACGACGGCCTTGTTCGGCTGCACCGGGATCCCGGTGCGCTCTGAGACGAGCCGGCTGGTGGGAACGATGCGCTCGCTGTGCACCTTCGTGTCCGCGTTGTACCAGTCGGCGCGGCAGCGAAGCGCCATCACGGTCTCCTCGAGCGACGCGTTGCCGCCGCGCTCACCGATGCCATTGATCGTCACGTGCGCCTGTGACGCGCCGACCTCGATCGCGGCCAGCGTGTTCGCGACCGCGAGGCCCAGGTCGTTGTGGCAGTGGACCGAGATACGCAGACCCCCGTTGTACGCGGAGAGCGCGCCACGGATGGCGAGCACCGTGCGGGCAAATTCATCCGGCTGCGCGTAGCCGACCGTGTCCGGGATGTTCATGATCCGCGCGCCGGCGGCCGCAGCGACCTGGTAGACGGTGCCGAGGAAGTGGATGTCCGTCCGCGTCGCGTCCTCCGCGGAGAACTCGATCTCGTCGGCGTGCTCCATCGCACGCCGGACCGCGCGCTCGACGCGCAGAAGACACTCGTGCGGGGTGATCTTCAGCTTGCGCTCGAGATGGATCTCACTGGTGCTGATGAAGACGTGGATGCGCTTGCGCTCAGCGGGTGCCAGCGCGCGTGCCGCCGCGTCAACGTCGCCATCGGTCGCCCGAGCGAGCGCGGCCATCGTGACCCCGCGCACTTCCTGAGCGATCTGGCGGACGGCAGCTGCCTCGCCGTCGGATGCGGCCGGGAACCCTGCCTCGATGGTGTCCACACCGAGCTCCGCGAGCGCCCGCGCCACCTCGAGCTTGGCCGCCGCGCTGAGCGCAGCGCCCGGAGCTTGCTCGCCGTCGCGCAGGGTCGTGTCGAAGATCTCGATGTGTCGCATGACGCCCCCCTAATCCGCTGCGGCTACCGGCTCCGGTGCCGGCGCCGGCTTGGCCGCCTGCGCGGCCCTGGTGGGAACTTCGCGCCTGGGAAGCCACGGCATCATCTGCCGGAGCTTGCGGCCGACCTGCTCGATCGGCTGCTCCTGTTCCTTGGCGCGCTGCGCGTACAGATTCTTCGCGCCGCTGCGGTACTCCGCGATCCACTTCTTTGCGTGAGTGCCGTCGCGGATCTCGCTGAGCACTTTCTTCATCTCCGCGCGCACGCGCGTGTCGATGATCCGCGGGCCGACCACGTAGTCGCCGTACTCGGCGGTGTCTGAAACGGAATAGCGCATGTAGGACAGCCCGCCTTCGTAGATGAGGTCGACGATCAGCTTCATCTCGTTGACGCACTCGAAGTACGCGACCTCGGGCTGGTAGCCCGCGTCGACGAGCGTGTCGAAGCTGGCCTTCATCAGCTCGCTGATGCCGCCGCAGAGGATGACCTGCTCGCCGAACCAGTCGGTCTCGACCTCTTCCGCGAACGTCGTCGTGATGACGCCGGCGCGTGTCGCGCCCACCCCCTGCGCATATGCGAGCGCGGTCTGCTCGGCCTTGCCCGAGATGTCCTGATGAACGGCGAGCAGCGCGGGTACGCCCTTGCCTTCCTTGAAGACCTCGCGCATGCGGTGCCCGGGGGCCTTCGGCGCGATCATGACCACGTCCGCCTCGGCGTGCGGCGTCACCTCGCCGAAGTGCACCGAGAACGCGTGAGCGACGAGAAGCGTCCGGCCTTTACCCATGAACGGGGCGACCTTCGCGTACGCCTCGCGGTGATTCTGGTCGGGCACGAGCAGCGCGACGACATCGGCGTTGCGCGCCGCATCCGCTGTTTCGCGAACGCTGAAGCCGTCCTCCTCCGCCTTCGCCCAGCTCTTGCTGCCCGCCTGCAGACCGACGACGACGTCGTACCCGCTGTCCCGCAAATTCTGCGCGTGGGCGTGACCCTGGCTGCCATAGCCGATCACGGCGATGGTCTTGCCCCGAAGCGCCTTCGGGTCGACGTCCTTGTCGTAATACACAGTGGCCATCGTCGTCCTCCTCTTAGAGATAGGTCTTGGTCGTCAGGTTGTTGAGCCGCGGGTTCAGACCGAGCATCTGATCGGCGTCGACCGGCACTTCGACGAGCAGCGAGCGGCCCTTCTGCTCGTAGCACGCGTCGATGATGTCGCTCAAATTCGACAGGTCGGGCGCCACGCGAACGCCGTCCCAGCCATGCGCCTCGGCCGCCTTCACGAAGTCGATCTGCGGGAGCTTCGAGTGGTACTGGCGCTTCGGGACGTCGGGGATGATCACCTCGAGGCCCTTGTCGACGATGCCGTACACGCCGTTGTTCACGATGAAGACCCGCAGGTCCATGTTCGCCGCGTCGGCGAGCGCACCGCCGAACAGACGCCAGCAGCCGTCGCCGGTGAACACGAAGGTGTTGAGGGACGGGTCGGCGGCCTTCGCCCCGACGCCGAGTCCGAAACCGCCGCCCATCGCGGAGCCGTCATGGGTCGTGAAGAAGCGGATGTTCTCGCTGGGCCGCTGCGCGACGTACTGCCGGTCCTTGTACGCGGTGCAGACGTCGTCGAAGCCGATGGAGTTGGGCCGCCACGAAGCGTGCATCCGGCCGTAGAACTCCATCGCGTCGACCGTGCCTGGCCGCGTCTCGCGCGAGATCTCACGGCGGTTGAGCGAAGCTGGTGCGGGCACGACGTCGGGACGCTCGCCCAGCGCCGAGGGGAGGCGCTTCAGGATCTCCTCGAGCACGAAGCCGATGTCACCACGCACGAGGCGGTACTCGTTCGCCACGCGGTGACGGAACTCGCCCTGCTTGTGGCCGTACGCGTCGCGCAGGTCGGTGAAGTGCCACACATGACCGGCGTTGATCTTTCCGAGGTTGAGCGAGTACTCGCCCGCGTCGAATCCGAGCGTGATCACGACGTCGTCCTTGGTCACGCCCTTCCAGAGGTCCATGGCGACGTCGTTGCCGCCGAACGAGATGTAGCCGAACCCATAGCGATTCGAGGGCGAGATCGCGTTCGCGCCGTTGACCGACCACACGGTCGGAGCGTGGAGCAGTTCGGAGAGTCGGGTCGTGAGGTCGCGGATGCCCGGAGCGGAAGCCGCCTCGCCACCGACGTAGACGAGAACCCGCTTGCCGCGCGCCACACGCGGGAACTCCTCGAGGAAGTCGGAGACGTCTCGTGCCGCGAACGTTCGCGGCTTCGACGTCCACGGCACCGACGCGTCTGCCGGACGCGACAGGACGTCGGGGTGGAACGCGATCGCGACGGGCTTCGAGCGCTTGAGGACGCGCTGCGCCTGGCGCAGGCCGTCCTCGAGCGAATGCACGCTGTCGATGACGATGCAGCCCTCGCCCAGCTCGGCCTCGAGCTGAGGGACGACGTTCATGCCGTGCTC
>JBDTMY010000079.1:0-2368 GCA_039934015.1 Chloroflexota bacterium
CTCGGTGCGCAGGGCGTCGCGTGGAACGCGATCGCGCGGAACGCGATCATGTCCGATCCAGACTGGCAGAACGGCCACTACTACGGCACCGGACGCTCGCCGGACGCGGGGATCAAGATCGCGCGCATGGTCGGCCACGTGACGTATCTCTCGGAGACCGCGATGGTCGAGAAATTCGATCGCGCGCTGCAGGACCGGGATGCGTACTCGTTCTCGCTGGGCACGCCGGACTTCCAGGTCGAGAGCTACCTGCGCTACCAGGCAGACTCGTTCGCCAAGCGCTTCGACGCGAACGCCTACCTGTACATCTCCCGCGCGCTCACGTACTTCGATCTGGCGCGCAGCTATGGGGGCGGCTCGCTGGAGCGCGCTCTCGCCAGGGTCAGGGCCCGCAGCCTGCTGCTGTCGTTCTCGTCGGACTGGCTGTACGGTCCGCGCTACTCGGAGGAGATCGTGGAAGCGCTGCGCGCGAACGGCGCTGACGCGCGCCACGTCATGATCGACGCCACGTACGGCCACGATTCCTTTCTGCTTGAGGAGGCGCGCATGACCGAGCTCGTTCGGGACTTCCTGCCGTGAGAGAGCGTCCCGCAAAGGAGTTCGGCTTCGACACGCGCTCGATCCACGCCGGGCAGCGACCGGACCCGTACACCGGCGCGCGCGCGGTGCCCATCTTTCAGACCACGAGCTACGTGTTCGAGGACCCCGACTCCGCCGCTGCGTACTTCAACCTGCAGGAGTACGGGAACACCTACTCGCGGATCATGAACCCGACCGTCGCGGTCTTCGAGGAGCGTGTCGCGAACCTCGAGCGTGGCGCGGGCGGTGTCGCCTTCGCGAGCGGTCTGGCGGCGCAGGCCGCGGCGCTCTTCACGATGCTCATGCCAGGCGATCACATCGTGTCGTCGGCGGCCCTGTATGGCGGTTCGATAACGCAGCTGAAGCACCTGCAACGCAAGCTCGGTCTCGAGATCACCTTCATCGACCCGGACGACCTGGAGCGCTGGCGCGGCGCGCTCCGGCCGAACACGAAGCTCCTGTACGGCGAGACGATCGGCAACCCCGGCGGGAACGTCCTCGACATCGCGGGAGTCGCCGCCATCGCGCACGAGCACGGTGCGGCGCTGATGGTGGACTCGACGTTCGCGACACCGTTCCTGTGCCGGCCGATCGAGTGGGGCGCCGACATCGTCACTCACTCGGCGACGAAGTTCATCGGCGGGCACGGCACGAGCATCGGCGGCGTCGCGGTCGAAGCCGGCACGTTCAACTGGTCGAACGGGCGGTTCCCGGTGGTCGCGGATCCGTCGCCGGCGTATCACGGCCTCTCGTTTCACGAGACCTTCGGCGTGTACGGCTACCTCATGAAGCTTCGGGCCGAGTCGCTCCGCGACCTCGGCGCGGCGATGAGCCCGTTCAACGCGTTCCTCTTCCTGCAGGGGCTGGAGACGCTGCCGCTGCGAATGGCGCGGCACGTCGAGAACGCCTCCGAGATCGCGGCCTGGCTCGAACGCCACGACGGCGTGGCGAACGTCCGCTATCCCGGCCTTGACTCGAGCCCGTATCGCGACCTCGCGCGCAAGTACCTGCCTCTCGGCGCCGGATCGATCTTCTCGTTCGATCTGCCCGGTGGGCGAGCGGCGGGACGGCGTTTCATCGAGTCGCTCGGCCTGTGGAGTCACCTCGCGAACGTCGGCGACGCGAAGAGCCTGGTCATCCACCCCGCGAGCACCACGCACCGTCAGCTATCGGACGAGGAGCTCACCGCGGCCGGTATCTCCGCGGGCACGATCCGATTGTCGGTCGGCCTGGAGTCCGCCGCCGACCTCATCGACGACCTGGAGACGGGACTGTCCGCGGTCGCGCGCATGCGTACGGAAGTCACGGCTTGAGTGAGCTGGACGTTCCCGAGCGCTGGCAGGATCCATTCGCGATCCTGGGGATCCTGACGAGTGCGAAGACGATCGCGATCGTCGGGCTCTCACCGAACGAGCTGCGCGCGAGCCACTTCGTCGGCTTCTATCTGCGCCGGCATGGTTACCGCATCGTGCCGGTCAATCCGCGCGAGAAGGCGATCCTGGGGGAGACGAGCTACGCGTCCTTGTCGGAGATCCCATTTCCCGTGGACGTCGTGAATGTGTTCCGCGCGCCGGAAGCGGTGCCGGACATCGCGCGCGAGGCGGTGCGCGCGGGCGCGAAGGCGCTCTGGTGCCAGTACAACGTCATCAGCCCCGAAGGGGGAGCGATCGCCGAGCAGGGCGGGCTGCACGTCGTGATGGACCGCTGCATGAAGGTGGAGCACGCGCGTCATCTGGGCCGGATGCACTGGCTCGGATTCAACACCGGCCGCATCAGCTCGCGGCGCTGA
>JBDTMY010000080.1:0-4379 GCA_039934015.1 Chloroflexota bacterium
GCGCACCAGAACGATGTCGTCTGCAGCTCCTGCTCGGGGATGTGGATCTTGCCCCAGCCGACGTTCTCGTTCGTGTACAGCGTCAGCTTCTTGTAGATCGTGGCGATCTCGCTCACGAGGACCTCACCGTGCGCGCGGTCGAAGCCCCGCGCCGGGCCCGCATCCTTGCGGTCGAACTCGTCGAGCACGCGGATGCGCACGGAGACGCCGGCCATCGTGTAGTACTCGACCTTGACCTCGCGGACGTAGGCCTTCTGGTTCTCCCAGTCGAGGCGCTCGACCTGGAACTGCCTCGACTCGTGCAGGTAGATCGACTGCTCGTACAGGATCACGGGCGCGCCGAAGCGGTCGACCTCGCCGATGACCTTATGTTTGCCGTCGGTCTGATCGATGATCACGACGTTGTCGCTGGTCGCGGTCCGCAGCGACATGCCTTCGGCTGGGAACGACTGCGCCGACCAGTGGTAACGGCCATCGGCCTCGTGCAGGATCCCTTGCTCGTCGAGGTAGGAGAGCACGCCCGGTGTGTCCTCGGTGCCGAAGCGCTCCTTCCGTTCGAAGGGGATCTCGAACGCGCCGCACTTGATGTGCTGCACCAGCACGTGGAGATTGTCTGGATTGATGAGACCGGCCTCGGGCGATCGCTCGAGCACGTACTCAGGGTGCTGAACGATGTACTGATCGGTCGGCTGTGATGTCGCGACGAGGAAGGCAACGGAAAGGTCCTCTCGACGGCCCGCGCGCCCCATCTGCTGCCAGGTGGACGCAATGGTCCCTGGATAGCCGATGAGCACCGCGGCTTGCAGGGCGCCGATGTCGATCCCGAGCTCGAGCGCGTTCGTCGACACGACGCCGCGTATCGATCCGTCGCGCAGCCCGCGCTCGACCGCCCGCCGCTCGCTGGGGAGATAACCGCTGCGATAGCCGCGTACGAGGCCCGGCGGCCACTGCGGCGTCGGAAAGCGCTGGCGGAGGTAGGTGAGGAGCAGCTCCGTCTGGATCCGCGAGCGCGTGAACGCGATGGTCTGCACTCCGGACGCGAGGAGCGTCGCGGCGATGTCGCGACCGGTCATCAGCGCACTACGGCGGACGCCGAGCGAGCGATGCGTGATGGGTGGGTTCACGAAGACGAGGACCTTCTCCCCGCGCGGCGCGCCCGATTCGTCGATGACGACGACCTCGCCCTCCACGTGCCGCTGCGCGAGCTCGCCGGGATTGGCGATCGTCGCGGAGGTGCAGATGAACACCGGATGTGACCCGTAGAACTCGCAGATGCGGCGCAGGCGACGGAGCACGTTGGCGACGTGGCTCCCGAAGACGCCGCGGTAGGTATGGAGCTCGTCGAGCACGACGTATTGGAGGTTCTCGAAGAGCTTCACCCACTTGGTGTGATGGGGGAGGATCGCCGTATGGAGCATGTCGGGGTTCGAGATGACGACGTGGCCCGCGCTGCGGATCGCGGCTCTTACCTGCGGCGGCGTGTCTCCGTCGTAGGTGTACGTCTTGAGCTCGATGTCGATGTCGGCCGATAGCCGCTCGAGCTCCGCGAGCTGGTCCTGCGCGAGCGCCTTTGTCGGGAACAGATACAGCGCGCGCGCCGAGGGGTCCTTCGCGATCGCGTCGATGACCGGGAGGTCGTAGCAG
Source organism: Chloroflexota bacterium (assembly GCA_039934015.1). Taxonomy (GTDB): domain Bacteria; phylum Chloroflexota; class Limnocylindria; order P2-11E; family P2-11E; genus CF-39. The sequence continues at coordinate 1,645 of JBDTMY010000080.1, forward strand.
AGCGTCTTGCCCGACGCGGTCGGGGTGACGACGACGGTGTGCTTGCCGGCGCGCGTGACCTCCAGGGCGGCGGCCTGGTGCGAGTAGAGCTGCTGGATGCCGCGCCGCCGCAGCGCCGCAGTGATGCGTCCGTCGAGCCACTCGGGGAAAGGCGCGTAGCGCGCAGGCGCCGCCGGGCGCACCTCCCAGCGCGTGACCATCTCCTGGAACTGCGCGTCGCGCTGCAGGCCGTCGAGGATCTGCTCGAGGCTGACCCGCGCGGGAAATCGAACGGCTGTTCTCATCGGACTCAGCACGATAGAACGGCTGTTCGGCGTGTCAAGGGTACGGCTGTTCGGACCGTATTTCGTGCTCCAGCCTTGAGGGCGGTGATGCTCCGACGGCTATTCGCGCTTTCGATCGCGTTCGCGCTGCTCATCCCGCAGGGCTCGCCGGCGGCCGCGTTGGCGATGCCCGAGGCGCCGAACTGCCCTATCTATCCCGATAACAACGTGTGGCACTCGAGCATCCAGAACCTACCGGTGCACCCGATGAGCGCCGCATGGGTCGCGAACATGGGCGGGTCCTCGCGCCTGCTGCATCCGGACTTTGGCGGGCCGTACGGCTATCAGCTGCAGGTCGTAGACAACACGACGCCCACGCGGCGTGTCGCGTTCGACTACGCCGACGAGAGCGACGACGTCGCGTACCCGTTCACCGCGAGCACGCCGATCGAGCCCGCGAGCGACGCGCACGCGTTCATGCTCAACAAGGACACCTGCGTGCTCTATGAGCTCTTCGCGGCGTCGTGGAACGGTGGCGCGCCGAGCGCGGGATCGGGCGCGGTCTTCGATCTCAAATCACAGGCGCTCCGGCCGTCGACGTGGACGAGCGCCGACGCCGCTGGTCTGCCGATCTGGCCCGGCGTGCTCCGCTACGACGAGGTGCTGCGCGGCGTCGTCGATCATGCGATCCGCTTCACCGCGCAGCGCACCGACCGAAGCTTCCTCTGGCCCGCGCGCCACCAGGCCGGCGCCGCGCGTGATGCATCGCTGCCGCCGATGGGTGCGCGCTTCCGTCTGCGCGCGGACTTCAGCTTCGCCGGTTACAGCGCGCAGGCGCAGGTGGTGCTGCGCGCGATGCAGCGCTACGGACTGATCCTGGCGGACAACGGATCGAACTGGTACTTCCAGGGAAGCGTTGATCCGCGTTGGCCGGATCAGCTCATCTCCGAGCTCAAGCGCATCCCGGCCGGCGCCTTCGACGCTATCGACGCGTCGTCGCTCATGGTGGATCCGAACTCCGGTCTCGCTCGCGGCGCTGCGGGAGTCGCGCTGGAGGCCGGGTGGCACTCGCGCTGGCAGAGCCAGTCGAACTATCTGATCATGTCGCCCGCACAGGTCGCCGAGTTCTGGATCAAGTTCACGAACACCGGGACCGAGACATGGACGCGCGGCAGCTGGGGACGTCAGGCGAACCTCGGCCTGAACCGCGACGACAAGGAACCGTACCGGCTGGGCATGGCGGCGGATTGGCTATGGGACGACCGCATCGCGACGACCTTCGCGCCCGCGGTCGCGCCCGGTGAAGTGGGTGAGTTCCGCTTCAAGGTCCGAGCGCCCATCGCGCGCGGTATTTACCGGCTGAATCTGCGCCCGGTCATCGACGGCACCGTCTGGCTCGAGGACCAGGGAGTGTTCTGGATCATCGACGTCCGCTGACGACCGACGTTGGCGCTGACGAGCAGGCACACTGTCTGCACACCAGTTCTTCGGCGGCTAATCAGAGAAGGCGAGGTCGTGATGAAGGACAAGCAGACCCCACGCAATCAGGAAGGTCAGGCGCCGAGCAAGGGCGGCAAGGACACCGTGAAGCGCCTCGAGCAGAAAGCTGATCAACAAAAGGGCGAAACGAATCGCGCACTTACGGAAGAAAAGGCGCGCAGGATGAAGTCCGGCCGCTAACTCGCAGAGCAAGCACACTGCGTCTTTACCAATTGCGGTAGCACTCTTGCATGACGACTCGCCGTGATCGATATCGCCGAGCGCTTCGACCTGGGCGAGCGCATCGGCGGGGGCGCCGTGGCGGATGTGTACCGAGCGAGCGACCACGAGCTTGATCGCGACGTCGTCCTGCGAGTTTTGAAGGCCGAGGTCGCCGCCGATGAGGAGTACGTCGAGCGCTTCCTGCGCGAAGCGGAGGCCGCGAGCGACATCCAGCATCCCAACGTCGTGGCCGTACTCGATCACGGCATCATCGCCGACCGGCCGTTCCTGGTGCGCGAGCTCGTCGAGGGATCGACGCTCGAGGATCTGATCGGGCGGCGCGGCGCTCTCCCCGAACATGAAGCACGCTCGCTGGCCGAGCAGATCGCGCGCGGCCTCGACGCCGCGCACGCCCGCGGCGTGCTGCACCGCGACCTCAATGCCGGAAACGTGTTCGTCACGCCGGAAGGCACGGCCAAAGTCGTCGACTTCGGCATGCCCACGGCGCCGCGACACCCCGCGCCGGAGCAGGTCGCGGGCGAGCCGTTCGATGAGCGCGCCGACGTCTACGGCCTCGGCGCGGTGCTTCATCAGATGTTGACCGGACACGCTCCGCGAGGGCGTCTCGTGTCGCCGCGGCGGCTGGGCGTACGCATCACCAAACAGATGGAACAGATCGCAGCGCGCGCACTCGAGGCTGAGCCGGCTCGGCGATTCGCGACCGCCGCTGCCATGGCCGACGCACTCCATGCGCTGGTACGACGCGCCCCG
>JBDTMY010000081.1:0-6956 GCA_039934015.1 Chloroflexota bacterium
GCGTCGTCTATCTCGGCCAGAGGTGAAAGGTCGACCTCGATCGCATGCGGCATGTCCTGCGGGAACGCTTCCACCGTGACGTGGCTACGGGCATGGATGAGGACCGCGCCAAGCGTCTTCACCGCCGGCGACTCGTGCACGAAATGCAGCGGCACGTCGGCGTGCGTCTTCTCGGTGAGGCTCACACGCTGGAAGTCGACGTGGAGGAGGCGGCCGGTCATGGTGTCGCGCGCGACACCGTGGATCAGCGCCGGAATCGCGTCGCCGTCGAGTCCCTCGAGCGAGAGCAGCGTCGTATTGCCCCAGCGGCGGTACGAGCGTTCAAAGGGGCGGAGCTCGGTCTGGACCGAAGCGGAGTCTTTGTGCCCGCCGAAGACGACGCCCGGCAGCACGCCGTCGCGGCGGAGCTGGGCGACCTTCTTACCCACCACCTGGCGGGGTCGGACGGCGAGCTTTTGGGCTTCGGCCAAAGCGGAACTCCCCTATGAAAGCGTGCGAGGTCCTAAGTATCTCAGGGCGGCGTCGGGAAATCCAAGACGAGCCGGACCGGGCCGCTCAGGGCGAGCAGCGTGGGACATTGCAGCCGGGACAGGCCGACGCCCCAGACCATGACGCGCTCGAAGTCCTCGACCAGGCGAACCTCCTTTATCAGCGGTGTGGTCGTCGGCTTGAGCGAGCTCGCGCCGGTGTAGCTGCGGGAGCCGTCACTTGGATTCACGGTCGAGGCGTTCCGGAAGCGCACGCCGAACAGGGCGCTTCCGTCGATCGGCACCGGCTGGCCGCTCGGGCCGGACAGCGTGGTGGCCACCGCCACCCGGTAATCGGGCATGCCGTAGACGCCCGGCGCGGTGCTGGGCCCGAACTCGAAGACGACCCGGTCGAAGCCCGGGTTGTGGGCGATCCGGATCGCGGTGAGCTGCGCCTGGCTGTTCGCGGCCCCGCCGGTCCGCTCCGGGCAGGCCGTCGCCGGCGTGCTGCCGGGGCTTGCGGTGCCGGCCGGACTCGGGCCGGAGGAAGCCGTTGCCGGTGGGGTCGTCGCAGGTGCGGCAGTCGTCGCGGTCGCCGTGCGGGTCGGGCTCGCCGTCGCGGATGTCGGCGCGACGGTCGCCTGGCCGCTGGGGCTGGGGCTGTTGCGCGGCAGGACGACCCGCTCTGGACCACAAGCGCTCACCACGACGACGCCGACAGCGACCAAAAGAGCCCCGTAGAGAAGGAGACGGCCGAACAACGCTCGAATCGTGACGCATCGGCGCTGCTGTGTCGAGTTCGCTGACAAACTGACGAGCCCTTCGTACGAAGACCGTACGAAACGGGCGTCAACAGTGGTTTTGCGCTAAAATGCCTCTAATTGGCCGACCGGCTGCGCGTGGCGCTGGTCTTTCACCAGCACCAACCCGCGGGGAACTTCCCGTCAGTCTTCTCAGAGGTGACCGAGCGCGCATATGCGCCGCTCGTGGCCGCCTTATATCGCCATCCCGAAGTGAAGGCGAGCCTCCATTTCTCCGGCCCCCTGCTCGACTGGCTCGAAGCCAATCGGCCCGACGTCATCGGCGACCTCTCCGACCTGGTCCGGCGCGGCCAGATCGAGCTCCTTTCCGGCGGCTACTACGAGCCCGTGCTCGTGGGCGTGCCGCGCCGGGACGGTGTCGGTCAGATCCGCGCTCTCACCGACCGCGTCCACGCGATCTTCGGCCAGCGACCGCTCGGGGCGTGGCTGACGGAGCGCGTGTGGGAGCCGCACCTTCCATCGCTCCTGGCTGAGGCGGGCGTCGCGTACACCGTCCTCGACGACGAGCACTTCCTCCGTGCCGGATTGAAGAAGGACGAGACCGGGGAGTCGTACATCACCGAGGACCAGGGTCTTCCGGTGATCGTGTTCCCCGGAAGCATGAAGCTCCGCTACCTCATCCCGTTCCGCGACGTGAGCGCGACGATCAAAGAGCTGCGCGAACGGCATGCGGCCGGCGCGCGCCTGGTCGTGTACGCCGACGATGGCGAGAAGTTCGGGGCGTGGCCGGGCACCTACCAGCGCGTTCACAAGGACGGCTGGCTCGAGCAGTTCTTCACGGCGTTGTCGCAGGCGGATTTCATCCAGACCGCGACGCTCGAAGACGCGTGGATCTTCCAGAAGCCGGCGCGTCGCATCTACATCCCCGGCGGCGCGTACCCGGAGATGAACGAATGGGCGCTCGACGCGCCCGCTGCGCGTCGCCTGCAGCAGGCGCGCCACAAGCTGGGCGAGGATCTCGACTCGCTCGTCACGGCGCCGCTCTGGCGCAACTTCTTCGCGAAGTACCCCGAATCGAACGCGCTCCACAAGCGGATGCTCATCGTGTCCGAGGAGCTCGCGCGCCGCAGCATCCTCGACTCGTCCCACGAAGTGCGTCAGGCGCAGCAGAACCTGTGGCGCGCGCAGGGCAACGACGTCTACTGGCACGGCGTGTTCGGAGGCATCTACTACCCGCACCTTCGCTCCGACGCGTACGCGTCGCTGCTCAAGGCGGAGCGCATCCTGTCCGAGCGGCGCGTCGCCGCCGGTGAGTCGCGCGACTACGACGTTGACGGCTACGACGAGTACATCTTCCGCGGCAACGCCGGCGCCGTGTTCGTGCACGTGCAGGGCGGCGCGGTGATCGAGTGGGACATCTACGCGTCCGCGACGAATCTCGTCGACACGCTCGCGCGCCGACCCGAGTCGGAGCACGACGACCTGCGTCGCGCCGAGAAGGCGGGCAAGGTCCTCGTGGGCAAGGCCGCCGAAAAGGAAACGAAGTCGATCCACGAGGCCGTGCGCGCGAAAGAGCGTGGGCTCTCCAAGCTGCTCGAATACGACCCCGCCCGCCGAGCGCTGTTCCAGGACAGCTTCACCGTTCGCAAGGGCGAGCCGGTGAATCTGCACGCCGTCTACTACACGCTCACCCCGCAGCGCGAGGCGCGCACCGTGAGCCTGACGCTCGAGCCGCCGGCTCGCACGCTCGCCGCGTCGCCGGGTCTCGGCATCCGCAAGGACATCCGCATCGCGGACGAAGGACTCGCCGCGGGCGTGCGCTACCGCCTGCGAAACGACGGTGACGAGACGATCGAGCTCTCGTTCACCAGCGCGTCAAACCTTGGACTTCTCGGCGAGAACGAGGCCCTCGACGTGATCACGGTCGGCACGCGCAAGACGAACGCGGGGAAGCCGATCGAGGTGCGCAATGTGACGGACGTGCAGGTCCACTCCGAGAGCAAGCACTTCGACCTCACGCTCACGATCGATCCACCGGCGCTGGTGACGACCAAGCCGATCTATGCGGTGACCAACTCGGAGTCAGGCTTCGAGCGCATCTACCAGCAGCTCGAGATCAGCATGACGTGGAACGTCGAGATCGAGCCCGACAGTCATGTCGACCTCGAGATCCGTGGTACCGCGCTCGGCCAGATGGTCGAGCCGGACGTCGTGCGTCCGACCGCGCGCCGCCGCAAGGCGACCACGCCCACGGGCGAAACTCCGGCCCGTCCGCGGAGGTAGACCCTCCGCCGATGTACGAGCCCGAGTCGTCCACCACCAGACCCGCACCGCCACCACGCTCGACCGGGCCGAGCGCTGCCGCCTGGATCCTCGTGGGAGTGATCGTCGGTGGCGTCGCCGGCGGCGCGACAGCCACTTTGTTGGATGGCCGCTCACCTGCCGAGCTGGTACCTACCCCGGTACCGACCGCGATCACGTCGAGCGCGCCGGTCACGGTGCCGGCAGGCGCCGACCCCATCGTCGACGTCGCGAGAGAGATGCTGCCGTCGGTCGTGACGGTCGTGAACCGTCTCGCGTCGGGACAGCAGCAGTCGAGTGGCTCCGGCTTCGTCATCGACGCGCGCGGCTATGTCGTGACGAACAACCATGTCGTCGAGAACGCGCGCGGGACCGGCGTGGGAGCGTCGTTCGACGTGATCTTCAGCGATAACCGGACGCAGACCGCAACGCTCGTCGGCCGCGATCCCGAAACGGACATCGCGGTCCTGCAGATCCCGGGAGGCAGCACACTCAGGATCGCGCAGCTCGCGAACAGCGACGAAGTGCCTGTGGGGGCGACGGTCGTCGCGATCGGCAGTCCGCTCGGTGAGTTCCAGAACACCGTCACCACCGGCGTCGTCTCCGGCAAAGGGCGCCGTTTACAGGTATCGCAGAACGTCTTCCTCGACGACCTCGTTCAGACGGACGCGGCGATCAACCCTGGCAACTCCGGCGGACCGCTGATCTGGGCTGCAGCGCGCCGCGTGATCGGCATGAACACGCTCATCGCCGACCCCCAGCAGGCGCAGGGTCTCGGATTCGCGGTCTCTTCGAACACCATCCGCACGGTCGCCGACGAGCTCATCAAGAACGGACGGGTCGACCGCGGCTTCATCGGCGTCCAGTACGCGCCGCTCTCGCCGCGCGCGGCCGTCGCACTGGGCCTGCCACCGGCCGCCGGGATCCAGATCTCCTCGGTCGTTGCCGGCTCGCCGGCTGCTCAGGCGGGTCTGCGCGTCGGCGACGTCGTCACGAAGCTCAACGATCAGCAGATCGACCAGGAGCATCCGCTGCAGTCGCTGCTGCTCAAGTTCAGGCCGGGTGACAAAGTGCGTCTCGCGATCATCCGCGACACGGCGACGCAGACCGTTGACGTGACGCTGGCCGCGCGCCCGAGCTGACCGACCGGCCGGTGACGCTCGGAAGGCGCGACGCCTTCCTGTATCTCGTGGCGGCAACGCTCGGCAGCTTCGGCCTCGGCGTCGCCGCGTTCTATCTCAACTTCCTTTACCGCTCGCTCGGCTACGACGGGATCGCGCTCGGAGGTCTCGTCGGCGCTTCCGCCTTCGGCATCGTCCTCGGCGCGATCCCGGCCGCGACGATCGCGCGCGGGCGCTCCCGCCGCACGGTGATCCTGAGCGGAGGCGTCCTCGCCGCGACGGGCCTGGTCGGCGTGGTGATCTTCAGCGCACTGGTTCCCCTCCTGATATCTGCGGTGCTCTTCGGCGCGGGCGGCCTCCTCGCGTCTTCATCGGGCGCGGCGTTGCTCGCCGACGCGACCACCGCATCCTCCCGCTCGTCGCGTTTCGGTCAGCAGATCGCGCTCGGCACGATGGCGGCGTTCTTCGCGAGCGCGCTCGCGGGCGTGCTCGCCCAGCCGGTGGCGTCGCTGCTGGGCGCGCGACCGGACGACGCGATCGTGCTGCGCGTGCTCGTCGGTGGTGGTGGCGTGATCGCCGCGGCGAGCGCGATCCCGGTGCTGCTCATCAAGAACGTGCCGGTCGCGGGTGCCGCGCTCGACGCGCCACGCCTGTACCGGCTCCTCGCGCGCTTCCTCGGCGTCGAGTTCGTCTTCGGTCTTGGCGCGGGGAGCTTCCTGCCGTTCACCAACCTGTTCTTCGCGGAGCGGTTCGGTATGCCGTTCGGCGAGCTCGGCATCGTGCTCGGCGCAATCGCGGCCGCGGGCAGCCTCGGTGCGCTCGCGCACGGGCGCATCGCACGCCGCTACGGATCCGTGCCCGCTGTCGTCGGCGTCGTCTACGCGTCGCTGCCGTTCGCGATCATCGCCGCGTTCACCGGCGATGCGCGCGTAGCGGTCGCGGCGCTCGCGGTGCGCGCCTTCTTCATGTACGGGTCGACGGCGACGTGGAACGCCGTGACGTTCTCCTCGTTCACGCCAAGCGAGCGCGCCGGCGTCAACGCTGTCGCCGCGCTCGCGTGGGCCGCCGGATCGAGCACCGGCGCGGTGATGTCCGGCGCGATCCGCGGCGCGGTCGGCTCATCCGGCTATACCGCGAATCTCTTCACGCTGGTCGTCTTCTATGCCGCGGCCGCCGCGCTCATCTTCGTGTTCTTCCGGCAGCACGTCCCGAGCGGGGACGTTGGCGCGGTCCCGCTGGCTGCCCCAGACTCACGCGCGTGACCACCCCAGCGCGCGACCTAGTCGCCGCCGCATTTTCGGAAGCACTCGGGCGCGCCGCGCGTGCGCATGGCTGGGAGGGCGCCGAGGCCGTTCCGATCGATGTCGAGGTGCCCGCGAATGCCGAGCACGGCGATTACGCGACGAGCATCGCGATGCGTCTCGCGAAGACGCTGCGGAGACCGCCGCGCGAGATCGCGGCGGCGATCAGGGATCAGCTTGACCTCCGGCCGCCGCTCGCCTCGGCCGAGGTCGCGGCCCCCGGTTTCATCAACGTGCGCCTCGATGTGGCGTGGCTGCGCGGGCAGGTCGACGCGATCATCGCCGAAGGCGCGGACTACGGCCGCTCGTCGACGCTTCGTGGCAAGCGCATCCAGGTCGAATTCGTTTCCGCGAATCCAACGGGCCCGCTGACGCTCGCGAACGCGCGCGGCGGTCCGCTGGGCGACGTGCTCGCGTTGGTGCTGCAGTTCGCAGGCGCCGACGTGCAGCGCGAGTACTACGTCGAGGACGGCGGCACGCAGGTGAAGCGCTTCGGCGAATCGGTCGCGATCCGCTACCGCCAGCTGTACGGCGAGGACACCCCGGTCCCCCAGGACGCGTATCCGGGCGACTACGTGAAGGACATCGCCGCGCAGATAAAGGAGCGGCACGGCGATCTTTACCGCACGCTCACGCTCGAGGAACAGGGGCGCGTGTTCGCGCCGATGGCGATCGACTGGGTCGTGGCGGACGCGCAGCGCGTGACGAAGAAGTTCGGCATCACGTTCGACAACTGGTTCAAGCAGTCCTCGTTCCTCGAGTCGGGCTACTTCACGAAGACGATGGAGGAGCTACGGCGCCGCGGTTGTCTCGTCGACCGCGACGGTGCGGTCTGGTTCGAGACGCCCGAGGCGCGCGCCCTCGACCGCGAGGGAGAGGAGGGCTGGGTCGTCATCCGCTCGAACGGCGACCCGACGTATCTCGGGACCGACATCGCGTACCACCGCCTGTGCCTCGAAGAGCGCGGTATCGATCTCAAGATCAACGTCTGGGGCGCGAACACGC
>JBDTMY010000082.1:0-7150 GCA_039934015.1 Chloroflexota bacterium
TTGGTGAGGAAGCTCTTCTGCGCGTCATCGCGCGAGATACCGAGGATCGTCTGCGTCAGGTCATTCGTGCCGAACGAGAAGAACTCGGCCTTCGTGGCGATCTCGTCGGCGATGAGGCACGCGCGCGGGATCTCGATCATCGTCCCGAACTTGTACGGGACCTTCTTTCCGCGCTCCTTGAAGACCGCCTCCGCGACGGCGACGACCTGCTCCTGCAGCCGGTCGAGCTCGCCCATCACGCCGACGAGCGGCATCATGATCTCGGGCTTGGCCTTGATGCCCTTCTCGGACGCGTCGATCGCGGCGCCGAGGATCGCGCGGATCTGCATCTCGAGGATCTCCGGGTACACGAGCAGCAGCCGGCAGCCGCGCAGGCCGAGCATCGGATTGTCCTCGTGAAGCTGCTGCAGGCGCCGCTCGATCTTCTCTTTGCGCTCCAGCTCGGCGCCTTCCTTCCCGGTCGCGCGCATCACCGCGATGTCGACGTCCACGTCCGCGTACTCCCGCAGGAACTCGTGCAGCGGCGGGTCGATGAGCCGGATCACGACGGACAGGCCGTCCATCGCCTTGTACATCTCGAAGAAGTCGCCCTGCTGGAACGGGAGCAGCTTCGCGAGGGCTCTCTTACGGCCCTCCACCTCGTCGGCCATGATCATGTCCTGCACGATCGGCAGGCGCTCAGCCTGCCGGAACATGTGCTCGGTCCGTGCGAGGCCGACGCCCTCCGCGCCGAGCTCGCGCGCGAGACGGCATTCCTCGGGCGTGTCGGCGTTGACCCAGACGCCGAGCGTCCGGCGCTGATCCGCCCACGCGAGCAGCTCGATGAGCTCCTTCTCTTCACGAAAGTTTGGCTGGATCGTCGGCAGCTCCCCGAGAAACACCTCGCCGGTGGTGCCGTCGATCGAGATCGCGTCTCCTTCGCGCACCAGCTTCTCGCCGACGCGCATCTGCCGCTTCTGGAGATCGATGTCGAGCTCCGTGACGCCGGCCACGCACGGGAGACCCAGGCCGCGCGCCACGACGGCGGCGTGACTGGTGGATCCGCCGCGTGCGGTGAGGATGCCGGTCGCCGCGATCATGCCGTGGAAATCGTCCGGGCTCGTCTCGGGACGCACCAGCACGACGAGCTGCTTCGAGCCCTTGAGCTCGACGGCACGGTCGGCGTCGAACACGGCGCGCCCGGTCGCTGCTCCGGGTGAGGCGTTAAGGCCCTTCGCGAGGAAGCGGCCGGCCTTGCGCGCCTTCTCGACCTCGGCCTCGTCGAACCGCGGCAGGAGCAGCTGCTCGACATGCATCGGGTCCACGCGCTGAAGTGCCTCGTCCCTGTTGATGACCTTCTCACGCACCATGTCGGTCGCGATCTTCACCGCCGCGCGCGCCGTCCGCTTCGCGCTGCGCGTCTGGAGCATGTAGAGCTTGGTGCGCTCGATCGTGAACTCGAGGTCCTGCACGTCGCGGTAGTGCTTCTCGAGCCGCTGCGCGATCTTCTCGAACTGCGCGTAGACCTTCGGCAGCTCGTTCTTCATCTCGGCGATCTTCGACGGCGTGCGGATGCCGGCGACGACGTCCTCGCCCTGGGCGTTCACGAGGTACTCGCCGTAGAGCTCTTTGGCGCCCGTGTTCGGGTTGCGCGTGAACGCGACGCCCGTACCGGAGTCGTCACCCATGTTGCCGAAGACCATCGACTGCACGTTCACCGCGGTCCCGAGGTCGTGCGCGATCCTGAACGCGTTGCGGTAGTCGACCGCGCGGCGTCCGAACCACGAGCCGAAGACCGCCTCGATCGCGAGCCGCAGCTGATCCAGCGGCTCGGTCGGGAAAGGCTGCTTGGTCTCGCGGCGGACGATCTCCTTGAAATCGCTGACCAGCTCCTGCAGCGCCTTGGGCGTAAGGTCGGTATCGGACTTCGCGCCGGTCGCCTTCTTCTTCGCCTCGAGCGCGTGGTCGAACTTCTCCGGTGAGATGTCCTGCACGATGCGTCCGAACATCGAGATGAACCTGCGGTAGGCGTCCCACGCGAAGCGCGGGTTCTTCGTCAGCTTTTCGATGGCGGCGCGCGTCTCGTCGTTGAGGCCCAGGTTGAGGACCGTATCCATCATCCCCGGCATCGACATCGCCGCGCCGGAGCGCACGGAAACGAGGAGCGGGTTCTTGGTGTCGCCGAGGTTCTTTCCGGTCGACTTCTCGACACGCGCCAGCGCCTTCTCGACCTGGTCCCAGAGACCCGGAGGGAGCTTCTTCCCGGCGGCGAAGTAGGCGTTGCACGCTTCGGTCGTGATCGTGAATCCAGGCGGGACCGGGAGGCTGGCGTTCGTCATCTCCGCGATGCCGGCGCCCTTGCCACCGAGCAGCGAGCGCATCTCGGCGTTGCCCTCGGCCTTGCCGTCGGCGAAGAGGTAGACCCACTTCTTGGCCCTCGCGGTGCTCTGCTTGGCGGTCGCGCGTCGGCGTGCGGGCATCACGTACCTCCCCGGTGGACTCGGCGATTCTCGCAGAATTCGCCCTGGCAGACTTCGTGCTCCTCGGGTCCGTGATGCCGGCGCCTGCGGTACATTCGCCTTCCTTGTACGAACGACCCGGTTACCGCACGATCCTCGGCCGCGTCCGCGACAACGTGCGGCTGTACATCCGGAAGCAGATGGAGCTCCCGCGGCAGGAGATCGCGGAGATCGTGCGGGCGAACCTGCGCGCCGCGATGTGGTTCGGCGTCGCCCTGGCGTTCGTGCTGTGCACCTTCGTCGCGCTCACGGTGACGATCATCGCGGTCATCGCGATCTGGCTTCCCCTCCCCGTGGCGGCGCTCATCACGCTGCTGCTGTTCCTGGCCCTCGCCGGCCTTACCGGCTGGATCGGTTACAAGAAGCTCGAGCTACGTGGTCCGACGCGGACCATCAATTCACTGAAGGAGACGATGCGTTGGGCGAAAGCCCGTCTGCTCGGACGGAGCGCGAGCTAGCCGACCTCCGCGCGAGCTTGGACGTTGACCTGAGCGAGCTGCGGTCCCGCATCCGCGAGGATGTGGATCCGCGCAACCTCGTCCGCCGTCAACCTCTCGCCGTGTTCGGCACGCTCGGTTCCATGCTCGCGATCGGCGCCGTCGGGGTCGCGCGCGGTATGCGCGACCGGCGACTGCGCAAGTCCGACACCGAGCTCGACGCCGTCATCGCGCGACTCGGCGGTCGGGTCGACAAGCTCAAGGGCAAGGCGCGCAAGCGGCTGCGCGAGACCCTGCGCAATGAGATCGGCGAGGTCGAGCAGGGTCCAAAGGCGCAGCAGGCGCTCTTCAGCGCGGTGAGCACCGCGGTGACCGCGGGGCTCACGCTGGTGGCACGCCGCTTCGCGGCACGTCTGGTCGGTGATGAGGACCTGCCGGCGGAGCTTCCGCCCGGGTCACGAGGGGCCTGACCCTAGGCCGGGCCCCCCGGCGATCAGGGCGCGCCGGGATACGGCGCGGTGAAGACGCTGAGCTTCTGTGGACCACCGTGGAACAGCGCGAGGTTCGCGACGTACACCGTGCGGCCGCGGAACACGAGGCTCGCCGGTGAGTTGAACGCGTTGGATCCGGTGCCGCGGTACTCGGCGATCACGTCTCCGCTCGGCGAGAGCACCGCGATCTCGTCGGACTGGTTCGAGCACACGTACAGGTTCCCGCGCACGTCGAACGCGATCCCGTCCGCGCCGTCCAGGGCACCGCCGGCGGTGCCGCGGGCGAATAGCTGGATCGCGCCGAGCGCGCCGTTCGCGTACGCGATCCGGTAGATCTCGTCACGTGACGTCACCGCCACGTAGAGGTAGCGCTCGTTGCGGTCGAAGGCGAGACCGTTCGCGCCGAAACCAGGTGACTCGCCCGGACGCGGCGCAAGGACCGCGGGGTACGGGAACACCGTGGTCTCGCCGTTGCGAGCGATCTTGGTGATCGTGCCGGGAAACGAGTCCGAGACGAACAGGTTGCCCCGGCTGTCTCGGGCGAACGCGTTCGGAGCGCCGAAGCCTGTCGCGATCGTCGTCGCGGCGTGGGTGCGGACATCGATCCGCAGCACCCGGCCGCCGCCGATGTCGCCCACATAGAGACCCTCGCTCGGTACGAAGAGCATGCCGAGAAGGCGTGCGACCCCACCCGCGACCGGCGCGACGCTGATGCGGTCGATGATGTTGCCGTCGCGATCGAGCACGCAGATGGTCGCCGGTCCCGTCGCCGCGCCGAAGTTGAGCGACGACGCGTAGACGTTGCCGCGCGGATCGACAGCGACGCCCTCGGGAAGGTTGCAGCTACCGCTGAGATCGGGGCCGAAGTTCCGGACCTGGCCCACCGCTGATGCGGCGGCGGCAGGCTGCGCGAACACGAGCGACGCGAACGCGATCAGGATGACGAGCTTTCTCATGGTGTTCTCCCCTTACAGCTGTCCGCAGTTTAGGAGGCGCTAGGCCAACAGGAATCCTACGAACATCACGCTCACGCCGATCAGGTTGGTGAGCTCGAGGATCCCCGACGCTCCGGTGAACGCGACGGTGCCGCCGGCCGCGGCGATGAAGACGCCGACCGCGATGACCGCGTTGGCGAGCGCGCGCCGCCCCTGATCACGGCGCCGCAGGAAGACCCAGGCCGACCACAGCGCGCCGCCGATGAGGACGAGGCTCCCCACCCCGCTGCCGATCGCGGCCAGGATCCGCGGCAGCGAGCCGTCCGGAAATCCCTTGCCGGTGTCGACGGCGACCGCGATGTCGACCGGCGTCGCGAATACCGCGTACGCCGCCACGGCGGAGAGTGCCAGCACGGCGGCGAGTGCCGCGCGGCCGTAGCGCGGCGCGACGATGAACACGGTGCCGAGCGCGAGCCATGCGACGTTCGCGATCGCGCCGAACAGATAGAACAGTCGGTATTCGACGTCCGTCGCACCACCGGTGCGCGCGAGGAACCCATTGAACGCGGCGACCGCGAAGAGCAGGAGGCCGATGGCCCAGGCGAGCAGTGAGGGCCGCCGTTTCCGCAGGTACCGCACCGCCACCGCGACGGCGAACGCGCCGGAGACGAGGGTCGTGACCAGTGGGAGCACGGGAGCGAGGCTAGCGCCGGCGGATGATCAGCGCCGCCGCGACGATACCCAGGATTGCGGCGGTTACGAGCGGTACGCCCGTCGCCTCGGATCCACCGATCGACGACGCGAGCGCGACCGCGACGACCGGGTCGCGCGTTCCGGTCGCCGCCAGAGCCGAGAACCGGTCGCGCCTCAGGACGAGCGCGGCCAGGCCCGCCACTCCGAGCGTGAGCGCAAGGGCGGCGAGCGCGAGGAGCACCGTGCTCGCGTCGATCCGGGGTGCGCTCGCCGCCGCGAGGACGAGCACGGCAAGCCCCGCGAGATGGCCGGCCCACCGGAGCGGTCGAAGGACGCGGTCGCGGACCGTCGGCATAGCCCCGGCCGCCAGCGATGCGACGACGAACGCCTGCGCGGCGGTGATCGCGTCCGTGGTCGTTCCGGGCCGCGTGACGACGAGCGCGAAGGACAGGATGAGCGTGCCAAGAAGAAGCGCGCCGGCCATGTCCGCGCGGCGCGCGCCCGCCGCGGTCATGAGTGCGGGCGCGAGAAGCGCACTCGGCGCGAGCGCCAGGGCGATGAGCCCAGCGGCGTTCGCCGGCTCGAGTCGCTCCGCGAGCGCAAGCGCGATGGGCACGGTCACCGCGTAGGGCGCGGTGACGACGACGAGGTTCCGCAGGCGCCGCAGACCGAGCAACGCGAGGAAGGGCGTCCGTGCGCCGTGCGCGCCGAGATATAGAAGAGCGGCGATCGCGGCGACGCTAGGCGCCGAGTCGCTCCTGCAGCGCCGGCACGAGCTCGGCGATCGCGACCCGAACCTGCGCCATGGAGTCGCGGTCGCGGATCGTGACCGCGCGGTCCTCGATCGAATCGAAGTCGACGGTGACACAGAGCGGCGTGCCGATCTCGTCCTGCCGTCGATAGCGGCGGCCGATCGCCTGCGTCTCGTCATAGGTGCTCATGAACTGCGGGCGGACGGCGGCCCAGACCTCGCGGGCCAGTGGGGTGAGCCTCTCGTTCTTCGACAGCGGCAGCACCGCCACCTTGTATGGCGCGAGCGAGCGATGCAGCCGCAGAACGACGCGCACCGCCTCTTTGTCGGGCTCCTCGGCGTACGCCGCGCACAGGAGCGCGTAGGTCGCGCGATCCGCGCCGACCGCCGTCTCGACGACATATGGGAGAAAGCGTTCGCCGGTGAGGTCGTCGTGATAGCGGAGGTCCTTGCCCGAGTACTCGCTGTGGCGGCGAAGATCGAAATCGGTGCGGTTGTGGATGCCCTCGGTCTCGTTCCAGCCGAACGGGTACTTGAACTCGATATCGACGGCCTTCGCGGCGTAGTGGGCGCGCTCGTTCTCGGCGTGCTCGCGGAAACGGAGCACGTCATCGGCGATGCCGAGGTCCGCGTACCACTGACGACGCCGCGCCCGCCACTCGTCGAAGAAGCGCGGCGCGTCGTCCGGCCGGCAGAAGTACTGCATCTCCATCTGCTCGAACTCGCGCGACCGGAAGATGAAGTTGCCCGGTGTGATCTCGTTGCGGAACGACTTGCCGATCTGCGCGATGCCGAACGGAAGCCTCTTCCGCGAGGATTGCTGCACGTTGTCGAAGTTGACGAAGATGCCCTGCGCCGTCTCGGGCCGCAGCCAGGCTACGGACGCGGTGTCCTCGGCCGGTCCGACGAACGTCTTGAACATGAGGTTGAAGCGACGAGGATCGGCGAGCCTCTTCTCGCCGCAGCTGGGGCAGGCGACGCCGCTCACGTCGATGGTGTTGGATCGCCAGGCATCCATGAGCTGCTCGCCGTTCGGAAGCTCGTCGATCCGGTAGCGCTTACGACAGTTGCGGCACTCCACCAGCGGATCCGTGAAATTCTCGACGTGCCCTGACGCCTCCCACACCCTCGGGTGCATGAGGATGGCGGCGTCGAGTCCGACGATGTCCTCGCGCAGCTGCACCATCGCGCGCCACCACGAGCGCTTGACGTTGTTCTTGAGCTCGACGCCGAGAGGCCCGAAGTCCCAGGTCGCGCCGGCCCCCCCGTAGATCTCGCTCGACGGGAATACGAAGCCCCGCCGTTTCGCGAGCGAGGTGAGCTTGTCCGCTACATCCGGCGCGGT
>JBDTMY010000083.1:0-6179 GCA_039934015.1 Chloroflexota bacterium
AGCGGGTCAGCGGAACGTCGACGCGTGATCGGCGAGCACACCGCCGCAGCGATGAGTGCAACTCCGAGAACAGCCAGCGCCGTGCGCCTCTGGTCTGAGTCAGTGGTATCGGTCACGCCTTTGACGGTGAGAGGTGCCGGCGATGCCGAAAGCCCACCGAAAACGGCGAGCGTCTTCTTCAGGCCCATCGCCCGCTGAGTCTAGAAATCGCGGTCAGGGCGCCCCTCGGCGTCGTAGCCCGCGCGATTCAGGCTGCGGGTTCCGCGCCGGAGGACAGAGAGACGCCTCGCGCGCGCGAGGGGGCCGATAGGGCAGAAATGGATGGCACTCGCCGCGTCTCTAACCGTGAGCATCGGCGTAATCGAGGTCGCGATCACTCTTCTGAAGCATCCACTCCGGTTTGGATCGGTTGACTGGGCTGCCTCGCGTTGGCGACGCCGGCTAGAGTAATGAGTCGGGAGTTGCACTGGCTGGCACCGAGATTGGGCATCAAGACGGGAGCTGCGCGCCAGAGTGCTGGCTAGATCACCGGCGCGTCCGCCGACTCCGCCGCATTCACTTCACGCGCGGGAGATTCACGACAACCCCAAGAGAACGCGCGAGCTGCGCGGCGTCCACCGGCTTGATGACGTGGCCATCGAACCCGGCTTCCTCGGCACGCTGTATGTCCTTCGGCTGACCGTAGCCGGTCAGAGCGAGAAGCCGCACTGTGCCGAGACCAGCATCGGCGCGGACACGCTCGGCGAGCTGGTAGCCATCGAGCAGCGGCAGGCCGATGTCGACGATCGCAACGTCCGGTGGGTGTTCATGGATCGCGCGAAGACCTGCCAGACCGTCCGCAGCGACCTCGACGATGTGCCCATCCATGCTGAGGAGCTCCCGGAGCGCCTCGCGGGCGTCGGCATTGTCCTCGACGAGGACGATCCGCAGCGGCGGGATCATCGGGAACGGGCTTTCCGATATGGGATCGACCGCTGCTCCCGCGATCGGCAGCTGGATCAGGAACTCGCTCCCGCGACCAGCGCCGGCGCTGCGGGCCTCGACCGTCCCGTCGTGCTGTTCGACCAGCGCCTTCACGAGGGCGAGCCCTAGACCCAGCCCCCCGCGCGATCGGTCGAGCGTTGCCTTTCCCTGCGAGAAGACCTCGAAGATCCGGGGGAGGAGCTTGGGCTCGATTCCCGAGCCCGTATCGCGCACGCGGACCTGCGCGTGGTCTCCACTGCGTTCGACGTGCAGCTCGATCCGTCCGCCTAGCGGCGTGTACTTGAGCGCGTTGTCGAGCAGATTCCCCAGCACCTGCGCAAGGCGTAGTGCGTCGCCGTACACGACCACGGGCTCGGTGGACAGCGACACAGATATGGGGTGCGCTTCATCGCGCCCGATCGCGTGGACCGTGTTCACTGCGTCCTGGGCGATCTCTCGAAGGTCCACAGGTCTGCGAACGAGGACGTTCTTTCTTGAGCGGATGCGAGCGACATCGAGGAGGTCGTCCGCCACGAGGCTGAGTTGGCGCGTCTGGCGGTCGACCACGCCGACGAGCCGTTCCACGTCGGGCGATAACGGTTTGGCGCGGCGCAGCACCTCCGCCGTGTGCAGCACGGCCGCCAGCGGGTTGCGGAGCTCGTGGCCGAGCATCGCGAGGAACTCGTCCTTCGCGTCGCCCTCGGCTGTCAACTCGGCCGCCGTCGCCTCGTACTGGCGAGTGCGGAGGTTCTCGCGAAGGATCGAATCTCCCAGAACCTGGAGCAGCTCGCCGTGCAGCATGAGCCGGCGCTCGGGCACCGGCTGATTGCTCCGCGCGATCGCCCAGAGCCGAGGGAACGCGATGCTGGCTTCGCGCGCCAGCAGTTCGATCGCGGACGACTGACAGAAATCGACCAGCGCGTACCCGGCCACCGCCGCTCCCACGACCTGGCCTTCGAGTACGAGCGATGTTCCGACGACGGCCAGCCCGTACGAGGGGGCGACCATGACCGCCGGCCGGTCTTGGGCCTGCGAGAGGCAGCGTCGCGCGCAGTCGGCAAAGATGCCAGGCTCATAGCCGCTCTGGGCGAAGAGCTCGAAGAGTGGTGTGGAGTGGATCGGTCCGTAGACGATGCGCTGGTCGGCCCAGAGCGCGACCGTGAGGTTGGTCACGGCGCCGAACTTCTCCAGCGCCGGCCGCCACACTTCTTCCCTGAACAGCTCGTCGGGCGGCGTCATGGCGAGGGTTATGCGTCGTCCTTGGGCGGCATGGTCTGGCGCTGGGGCGCCCGCGAGACCAGCCCGCGGTAGGCCGCGAACGGCGCCGGGGGCAGCGCGAGGGAGAGGTTTCGCGGCAGCACACGCATGCCCTGGCCGTCGACGACCTCGCACTCGTGTGTGACGTGGGAAGTCGGGTTCGCGCGCATCTTCGCGACCGTCAGGCCGAGCCGGAAAGAATCGCCGAGCTCGATCCAGTTGAGCAGGATGATGTTGTCGACGAGCGAACTCATCGCGAAGTCGCCCATCATCGACGACATCCCCAGCATCTCCGGGTTCTCGTGGTTGTACACCGCGGCAATCTGCTCTTCCTTCATCAGAGCGATGAGGGCGTGGAAGAAGTCCCGGAACACGCGCCCGGTGGTTCCGAGGTTGGAGCCGTAGGTAGAGAGACTGTCGATGACGACCCGGACGGGCTTGAACTCCTGGACGATCTGCTCGATGTCGTGGAAGTGATGATCGACCTCGATCTCCTGCGGTGGGTGGTAGTGCAGCCGTATCAGACCCCGGTCGATCTCGGCTTGGAGATCGATACCGATGCTGGTTGCGTTCCGAAGCACCTGGGGAACTTGCTCGTCCAGGCTCAGCATGAGGCTGCGCTCGCCGCGGCGCGCGCCCTCGGCGATGTAGTGACACGCCATGACGCTCTTGCCCACGCCCGAGATCCCCGCCACGACGGTGGTGCTGCCGAGGTAATAGCCGCCGTTGACCACCTCGTCCAGGCCCGGCACCCCGGTCGACACGCGCTTGGAGGTGTCGAACGCTGCGGCGCGGTCGCGAGTTCCCTTACGCGGTGCCTGCACTCGCCGGTAGACCTCGATCCCACGGCCGTCGACGATGCGGTAGGAGTGGCGGCCCATCTGAAAGTCATGCCCGCGCGACTTCACGATCTCGATCGATCGCACCGTGGCACGTTGCTGGTCTTCCATGCGCAGCCGGATGACCGTGTCGGTGATCGACTCCTCCGGTAACGATGCGTCGTTCAGGGCGGCCGCCTCGAGCGCGAGCATCGCGGTGAGGTTCTCGCGCTGCAGACCTTCGACCAGGATCTGAAAGGCCTCACGCGGCTCGGGAACCGCGGCGGCTTCGACCACGCCGCCGACGCCGTCGACGAAGATGCGACGAGCGCCCATCTTCGCGGCTTCTTCCAGCAGCAGGCTGTCCGCTTGTTGCAGCTCCTGCCGGAAGACCGGACGTGTGGTGAAGATGATCCGCAGGCGGCCCGCGCGTTCGAGCGCCGGCAGGTCCCAGCCGAACCCGGCCGCGTCGCGTATGAGCTTGTCCGGCGAGACCTCGAAGAGGACGATGATGCCGGGTTCGTCGAACACGCTCGCGCCGCGATACACGAACTCGACCCCCAGCGTGGTCTTGCCCGTGCCGATCGCGCCTTCGATCAGGATGACGTTGCGGCGCGGAATGCCGGCTGACAGGATCGGGTCAAGGCCGCTGATCCCTGTTTTGACCAGGTCCCGCTCGGGTGTCGTCGCCTCAGCTCCTGTGTCGCTCGGCTTCATCCAGTTTCGGCCATCCGGTCTGACGCCACGAGCGCCAGCGGACCGCGCGACGTGCCGCGAGCGCCGGCGAGCGCCTCAGCCAAAGCGACTCGACCTTCACGCGTGGAGGCGAGCTCGATGAGCGAAAGTAGCCATCCACCGTCCGTACCACCTGGTGTGAACACATACATTCGCGCGACATGGGTCGTCTGGGACCGGGTCACGATCCCTGCTGACGACAGCACATCGAGTGAGTCGGCGACGTCTTTTAGGTCATAGCCGAGGTACGCCGCGATGTTCTCGCTCGTCAGGAGCGAGCGCGGATGTCGGGCGAAGAACAACAACAGATCGAGATCGCACGTGCGCCGGAGCACCGTGATCCGATCGAGAAGTTGTCGGCCCAAGCGCGAATTCGCCGACCGGCTCGCCAACGTTCACTCCTCTGTAACAGACTCCGGCCATCCTAGCCCTCATGAGTGACGACAACGAGAGATTGCGGGACGGCGCAAGTCCCTAGATATGGGACACGAGGGGATCCTCGACGAATGCGACCCGCGGGTCACGCTGGATCAGCGCGACGAGGCGCTCCGGAACCCGCGCCGCGTATCCGTGCAGCGCCGCACCATATATCGGCTCGGTCCGTCCTCGCGGCCCTCGGCGCTTGAGGGTACGTACGACGCGCTCGTAGTATGTCCGTACACGTACTACGAGCAGGTAGTACGTGACGCAGAGGGTGCGAGATGGCGACCGAGACGGACTGGGAGCTCAACCTCTACACCAGCGATCCACGGCTGCTCGAGCGCGCCGGGGACGAGGAGTATGACCGTGCGGCGCAGGCGCTCGAGGAGCTCGCCGACGCGCGGCGGCTGCGCCTTCTCCACGCGCTCGCGGTCGGCGAGGACACGCCGCAGCGCGCCGCGGTCTGGAGCGGCCTCGCGCAGTCGTACGCCGAGCGCGAGCTCGCGGCCATGGCGCTCGCCGGTCTCGTGGAGCGGCACGAGGGCCCGCGCGGCGTGACCTACGTTCCGCGCGACGGCCATCAGGTCGTGCAGCTCTACGTCGCCCTTGCCCACGCGCGGGAAGGGATCGTCGAGCGGCACCCGCGGCTCCTCGCGTTCCGGGGCGACCACGCGGGCATCGGCCGGACCCGTAAGGTGGGATGATCACGCCGATGGCGCGCGCGGCGCTGCGGCGGCTGCGGCGGGCCACGAGCGCGGTGTCGTTCCTCGGGCCGCTCGAGACCGAGGTCATGGGGCGCCTCTGGAAGCGCCGCTCTGCCACGGTCCGCGACATCGTCGACGACCTCGGACGCTCGCGCGAGCTTGCCTACACCACCGTGATGACGATCATGGGCCGCTTATACACGAAGGGCCTTCTCCTGCGCGAGCGCGACGGGAAGATGTACGTCTACCGGCCGGCCTTCACGCGTGAGGAGCATCGCGGCCGTATCTCGCGCGACCTCGTCCGCGGCCTCGTCGACGAGTTCGGCGACGTGGCGCTCGCCGCGTTCAGCGCGGAGCTCGACGGCGTGGACGCGTTGCACCGGTCGGCGCTGCGGCGTCTCGCCGGCAGGGACAAGCGTGCGCCCCGCTGACCGCGCCTTCGCGCTCGTCGTCGTGCTCGCGCTCGCCTCGAGCGCGATCCTCGTGGCGCTGCTCGCGACGCTCCTACCGCGTGTGGATCATCTTCTGACGAACGGCCCGACGGACGTCGCCGACGTGGTCGCGGCGGTCCTCCTCGTGCTCGCGATGTGCGGCATCGTCCTAGGCGTGGGCTCGCTGCTGCGTCAGCTCGCGGGCACGGCGAAGCTCATCCGCGCCCTCGTCGCGCGGACGGTCCCAGTGCCCGCGCGGGTCCGGTCGGCCGCGCGCGGGCTCGGCCTCGACGGGCGCATCGACGTCGTGGACGACGAGCGGCCGTTCTCGTTTTGCTACTGGTTCCTGCGGCCGCGCATCTGCATATCCACCGCCGTCGTACGCCGCCTCGACCACGACGAGCTCCGCGCGGTCCTGCTCCACGAGCGCTACCACCTGCGCCAGCGCGACCCGCTGCGTCTGGTCGTGGCGCTGTCCTTCGCCGCCGGCCTGTACGTCGTGCCCGTCGTGGACGAGCTCGTCGGTTTCTACGCGCTGCAGAAGGAGATCGCCGCGGTCGAGGAAGCGGCCCGCGCGGCGGGGGGCGTGCGCGCCCTCGCCCGAGCGCTGTACAAGCTGCTGCCCGAGGCCGACGAGGTCTCCCTCGGTCTCCTCCTTCCGGTGAGCTCGCTCTCGGTCACCGAGGCGCGCATCGAGCGGCTGGTCGTCGGGCGCGAGGCGTCGCTGCGGCTCGCACCGCTCTCCCTTGCGCTCTCGGCCGGCGCGCTTCTCGGCGCTTCGGTGCTCGTGGCCGTTGGCGTCGGGACGAGCATGACCTTCGAAAGCCTGCCACCGCTTCTGGCCGTGCCGG
>JBDTMY010000084.1:0-18699 GCA_039934015.1 Chloroflexota bacterium
TCGTTCGTCGTCGACACGCGGGAGGGCCGCATCGTCATCGCGGGCCAGGCCTTCCAGGACGCGGCGATGTACGCGCGTGATCTGTACGCGTGGCGACTCGATCGAGAGGGACGGCCGCATCCCGAGTACGCGCCATGGGTCGCTCGTCTTCAGGAGCTCGACCCGTGGCGCGTCACGTTCGCCCACGACCTGGCGATCTGGCAGCGCGAGGCCTAGGCCCGCGCATTTCAGCTGCGGGCGCGCGGGGTCAGGGGTGGTGCCGGACTGCTAGGCCTTGCGGCCGATGGCGCGGATCTGGGTCAGCGCGAGGAAGCCGAACACGGCTGCCATGGCGATGCCGACCAGAACGAAGGCGGTCCCGATGGTGAAGACATCACCATTCGGATCGCTGCCGAGGTGCACGCCGGCGACACCGGCGGTCGCGATCGAGGTCGAGTAGTACGCGAGCGCGAGTCCCATGACGGTCAGACCGATGAACGCGAAGACCTTGGGCCACGTAGCGTTATTCATACAGGGCATTCAATTTCGGGCGCTCCTCCACGTCAAGACCCCAAAAGTAACCCGCAACGGAACCGCATCCCGAGCGTTGATGCGGCATCGCGATGCCGCTCCGGCGCTGACACCAGCGTGGTACGGTCGGGCGAGTGGGATTCATCGGAGCGCTGGTCGGCCTGATCCCCATCGTGCTCGTGGCAGCGGGCGCGGTCGCGCTCGGAACGCGCCTTCGCCGACGCGCGATGGACCGCGGACAGTATCCCCATCGAGACCTGCCGTGGTATCTCGGAGGCGTGCCGGACATCGAGCTCGACGCGCCTCACGACCGGCCGATCCGGCGGCCGCGCCACCGCTGAGCTAGCTGATCACGGTCCCGCGCGCGACGAACGCGCGCACCTCGTCCTCGGAGTGACCGATCTCGCGCAGCACCTCCGCGGAGTGCTCGCCAAGCAGCGGACCGGCTCGCTCAAGGCGCGCCGGTGACGATCGCAAGCGCAGCGGCGTGCCGAGCGCCCGCACCTTTCCGAGTGTCGAGTGCAGCAGATCGACGAAGAAGCCGCGCTCGTTCAGGTGCGGGTCGGCGAAGACCTCGGCGTAATCCTGGATCTCGCCGCACGGCACACCCGCATCACGCAGCACCGTCAGCCAGTGCGACGCCGGACGGGTCGCGGTCACCTCTTCGATCAGCGGGATCAGCTCGGCCTTGTTGCGCCGGCGCAGCGTCCCATCTGCGAAGCGGGGATCGTGCTCCAACCGCTCGAGGCCGAGCGCGGCGCAGAACGAGTGCCATATCGGGACCGTCGTCGCGCCGAGGACGAAGTGCGCGTCCGCCGCGCGCACCGCCTGGTATGGACCGAGAAGCTTGTGGGCCGAACCCGCTGCGCGCGCTACCTCTCCGGTCGTGAAGAACTGTCCCGCTTCCCAGACGGCGAGTGACACGGACGACTCGTACATCGAGATGTCGACGAGCTGCCCGCGGCCATCGCGCTCGCGAACAGCGAGCGCGGCGAGGATGCCGATGGTCGCGTAGAGGCCGGCCGCGAGATCGGAGATCGACACGCCGACCTTCACGGGCGCGCCGCCCTCCTCGCCGGTGACGCTCATGAGGCCGCTCATGGCCTGGACGATGATGTCGAGCGCGGGACGGTCGGCGTACGGGCCGTCCAGCCCCCAACCGGTGACCGCCGCGTAGACGAGGCGTGGATTCGCGTCGAGCAGCGCCTGCGGATCGAGACCGAGGTCGCGCATCGTGCCCGGTCTGAGGTTCTCGACGACGACGTCCGCACGCTCCGCGAGGCGGCGGAAGATCTCCGTGCCTGCCTCTTGCTTCAGATCGAGCGCGACGCTGCGCTTGCCCCGATTGATCCGCACGAAGTTGCCGCTCTCGCCCTTCACGAACGGCTCGAGCCGCCGTGACAGATCGCCCCCGCGCGGGTCCTCGATCTTGACGACATCCGCACCCAGATCCGCCAGCTGCATCCCGCAGAACGGACCCGCCATGTAATTGCCCACTTCGATCACGCGAAGTCCGGTCAGCGGCGGCGAAGACATGAGGGCGAGTTTAGGGAGAGAAGCGGTTACCTAGCCTCAACACTCCCCCCACCGCTCCGCGACTTTGTCTCCGCGCACGCGCCAAACTGCCCCACGCCCCCCGGTCGATCCAACGACCCACACATCCGGCCCGTTCACGAACACGCTTTTCAGCGCGCAGGTCGTGCCGATGTCGACGCGCGTGACTGCGGTCGGCTTTGGCGGGATACCGGAGCTCGCGACGAGACCCTCGACACTCAGCACGACGCCGCCGTCTCCGACGATCCACAGCGCGCTGCCCAGCGGTGCGATCGCGCGCAAGCTCGTCGTGACACCGCTCTCGACGGGTCTCCAGGCGCCGTCGAACACCAGGAGCGTCCCGCCGTCGCCGGCCGCGACCGCGCTCTGTGGACCCGCCGCTGACACGGCGCGCAGCGCGACCGTGACGCCGGTCGAAACCGGACGCCAGCCGGCCGCCTCGAGTCGATAGGTCGCGCCCCCCGATCCGACGACCCACGCCGACTCCGGGCCGAACGCCACGATGGCGTTCAGATCCTCTTCGATGCCGCGCGCGTACACCTGCCACGACCCGCCGGAGAGGAACATCACCGTTCCCTCCGTCCCGACCGCCATCGCACCGACCTGCATGGCGGCGATGCCGCGCAGATCCGCGAGCGTCACGTCGAACGAATTGATCGAGCGCGCGCGATCGTCGAGGATGAGCACCGCGCCGACCGGGCCGACCGCGTACATCGTTCCCGTGTCGCACGACGCCTGCGTGAGCGTACGCAGCGTTCCGTCGACCTGGGTCCAGTCCTTGCCGTCATAACGCAGGAGTCCACCGCCGTCGGTCACGACCCACAGCCCCTGCTCGGTGACGCACCCACTGGTGAGCGATTGGCGGAAGACCTGGGGATCGGTCGTTGGCACAGGGGTCGGCGTCGGCACCGCGACCGTTGGCGTCGGTCGCGGCGTCGGCGTCGGACGCGCGATCGTGCCGATGGCGAGGCCACCACCGATCGCCGCGACGATGAGAAGGACGGCGATGATCGCGGCGTAGCCGAGAGGCAGGGGCGTGCCGCTCGCCGGCGACGGAGCAGGAGCCCGCGGCCCGATCATCTCCGGTGGATCGGATGGCGGTGGCGAACTCGTCACATCGCCTCGAGGCGACGGATGCGCTCCGCGATCGGCGGGTGCGTGTCGAAGAGCCCGTCCATCGCGCGAGGCGCGTCCTTGAGCGGGTTTGCGAAGTAGAGCGATGCGGTCGCCTTGTTCGCCACTTCAAGCGCCTCCTTGTCGGCGGCGATCTTGCGCAGCGCGCTCGCCAGTCCAGGAGGGAAACGCGTCAGCAGTGCTCCCGATGCGTCAGCGAGGTACTCGCGCTGCCGGGAGACCGCGAGCTGGATCAGCATCGCGATGATCGGGGTGAGGACCGCGAGCGCTATCGCGACGATCACGATGATCCCCCCGCCGCCACGGTCGCGTCCGCGACGCGCGCCGCCACCCCACGCGAACGAGCGCAGCATCCAATCCGACAGGAGCGCAATGGTGCCGACGAGCACCGCCACCAGCAGCATCACGCGGATGTCGTGATTGCCGACGTGAGAAAGCTCGTGCGCGATCACGCCCTCGAGCTCGGTGCGGTCGAGCTTGTCGATCAGGCCGCGCGTCACCGCGATCGAGGCGTGCTTCGGGTCGCGGCCCGTCGCAAAGGCGTTCGGAGCGGTGTCATCGATCAGATAGATACGCGGTGGAGGGATCCCCAGTCCGATCGAAAGGGTCTCGACTATGTTGCTCAGCTGCGTCTCTTCACCGGGTGCGAGCTCGCGCGCCTGGCTCTGCGCCAGTACGAGCTTGTCCCCGGCGAAGTACGACGCGGTGGCGGAGACACCGGAGAGACCGAGCGCGGCGGGCACCATCGCAAGCCCGCCACCGGGTGCGAAGACCTCGCCGACCGCGAAGCCAAGCGAGGTGAGCAGGCCGGTGAACACGGTGATGAGCGCGATGGTCCGCCAGCGATTCGCGGCGACGGCGTCGT
Source organism: Chloroflexota bacterium (assembly GCA_039934015.1). Taxonomy (GTDB): domain Bacteria; phylum Chloroflexota; class Limnocylindria; order P2-11E; family P2-11E; genus CF-39. Next base: position 4,064 of record JBDTMY010000084.1, read on the forward strand.
AGATGTTGAGCCGGGACGGGGGAGCGGCCACTCCGGCTAGCTGAACGACACCTTCGGCGCTTCGCGCTGCGTCGCGTCGGTCAGCTCGAAGTACTGCTCCGCGGTGAAGCCGAACATGCCCGCGAGGATGTTCGTTGGCACGGTCTGGATCGCCGTGTTGTAGTCGCGGACGTTGCCGTTGTAGAAGCGCCGCGCGAACGCGATCTTGTCCTCGGTCGCCGTGAGGTTCTCCGACAGGTCCTTGAACTCCTGTACCGCCTGGAGCTGCGGGTACGCCTCCGCGACAGCGCGCAGGTTGATCAGCGCGGCGCCCAGGGCGTTCTCGGCCTGCGCCCGCTGCTCCGGAGAGCCGCTCTGCGCCGCGGCCATCGCGGCGGAGCGCGCCTGGGTGACGGCCTCGAACGTCTGCCGCTCATGCGCGGCGTAGCCCTTCACGGTCTCGATGAGATTCGGGATCAGGTCCCAGCGCCGCTTGAGCTGCACGTCGATGTCGGCCCACGCCTCACGCACGCGCTGACGCAGCGTGACGAGGCGGTTGTACAGGCCGACGACGAATACGACGACGAGCGCGATGACGACGAGCACGATCAGGATCTCCACGGCGTCCTCCCCTTACCTACGGCGCTGTCAATCATGACAGCAGCGGAGCGAGCGCCTCTTCCAGCCGCCGTTGGCGCTCCATCCCTGCACGCAGCCGTTCGGTGACCGCCGGACGCGGTCTGAATGTGCGGCCGAGCGGCGAGCGAATGGTGGCGATGTCGGAGATCGCGCCGATGCGCTCGAGCGCGGCGATCGTCGCCCCGCGCGCCGAGCCTTCACCGGCGAGGCTCATGACCAGTGGACGATCGACCGCGTCGGCGAAGAGCTGGATGAGCCACGGCAGCGCGAGCAGCGTCCCGCCCGTCGCGATCACGCGGTCGACCCCGGGCATCGCGTGACTCGTGACGTCCCACAGGCGCGCAACGCGGTAGGCGACGCCCTCGACCATCGCGCGAGCGATGTCCTCCGCTGTGGTCCCGAGCCCGATACCGGCCACCGCGGCCCGCGCGGCATCGTTCCAGGTCGGGCTGCGATCACCCGCGAGCAACGGCAGCGCGATGAGTGGCCCAACGACGCCCGCGCGGCGCAGAGCCGTCGCGACGTCGAGACCCGGAAACGTGCGGGCCAGCCAGCCGAGCACGTTGCCACCGCTGCTCAGCGCGCCACCCGCAACGACGCGCGAGCGGTCGAGCCGATAGGTCCATCCGCCAGGAACGATCGGTGGATCGTCGGTGGCGTACACCACGCGCATCGCGCCCGACGTCCCGAGGAACAGCGCCGCGGTATCGCGACCGATCGCACCGGCGCCCACGTTGGAGCACGCACCGTCTCCGATGGCGGGGACCCACTTCGCGTTCGCGAGAGCGGGCCACCGCCGCGCGTAGCGCGGAAGCATCCCGGACAGCGGCGTGTCGTCGACCGGCGACAGCGTCTCTTCAGCGACGACGAGATGCGTGAGCAGCGGGCGATCCCACCGGCGCGCGCGCTGGTCATACAGGCCGGTGGCCGATGCCATGCCGTGTCCCGCCTGCCGCGCGCCGAGGATCCGTAGATAGAGGTACTCGCCGAGCGACATCCACCACTTCGTGCGCGTGTACGACTCCGGCTCGTGCTCGCGGATCCACCGCAGCTTCGCGGGCAGATACGACGCGTGCAGGACGCAGCCGGTCCGTGCATGCGTCGCGACAGGATCGACCTCGCGGCGCAGCGCGGCGGCCGCGCCGCGGGCTCGGGTGTCGGCCCAGGTGAGCACTCGCGTCGTCGCTCGGCCGCGCACATCGACGCCCAGGACGCTGTGCCAGAACGTCGAGACCGCCACCGCGGCGATCTCGCCGGCGCGCCGGCCCGCGCTGGTGAGGACCGCATCGATGAGCTCACATGCTGCCCGCACGCGCTCCTCGGCATCCACGGTCGCCTCGCCGTCCGCCGAAACGCGCACGGGTCGGTCGGCGTGCGCGATGCAGCGTGCGATCGGACGACCGCGCGCGTCGAAGATGAAAACGCGCAGACCCGACGTGCCGATGTCGAGCGCTAGGACGAGTGGCGCGCGCGCCTCGCGCAGCGGGATCGCGAGCGGCTCGCGCAGCACGGCGGGAGTATGCGCGCGCGGCGCTAAGCGGTCGCCGGGCGGATCAGCGGCGGTCGCGTCGCGCGTGGGAGGCGGAGTCGGACGAGCGAGCCGAGCGTCGAGGGACTTTCGATGTCGAGCGATCCGCCGTTCGCCTCCATCAAGAGGCGGGCCAGCTCGAGACCCAGAAAACGATCGGCCACCGCGACGGCGCGTGGGTCCGCATCTCGTGCGGGGTCTTCGAAGAGGGCACGATCGTTCACGCGCAGCGGCACGCGTGAGCGGTCGCTCACGTCGACCCACGCGGAGCGCGCGTCGCTGCGGACAGCGACGTTCACGTACTCGGTCGAGTGTTGAAGGGCACTCCGAATGACGCTCTCGATCGCCTGCCGCAGGCGGTCGACATCGGCCTCGACGAGGGGCGTTTCCGCCCCGAGCGTGGTGATCACGCGCGGCTTGTCGGAGGTCGCACGCACCGCCTCGCGAACGATCTCATTGAGATCGGACTGCTTGCGCGTGAGGAGGAGCCGCTCGCTCTGAAGACGGCCGAGCGACACGAAGTCGCGCGCCAGGAACTGCAGCTCCTGCGCGCGCCGCTGCAGCTCCTGCACGGTGCTGTGGTCTTCGGACTGTGGGGGCGTGCGGAGATCGAGCCTCTTCGCGAGCGCCGCGATGGCCTCCACCGGCCGCGGCAGCTCGTAGTCGAGGACGCGAAGGAAGTCTGCGCGCTGCCGATCGACCGTGGCGAGCCGCGCGGCGCTGGTGCGCTGGCGATCGAGCAGCAGCGCGATCGCGATGAATATCACCAAGCGCGTGAATGCGTTCCACGCGGAGGCCGCAGCCGAGACGCCGCCGCGGTTGACCGTATCCGCGAAGAGCCACGCGAGCGCCCCGGCGACGGCGAGGATCACGCCCGGCCCGCGTCCGACATACCAGGCCGTCACGACGACCGGGATCAGGTAGAAGAGGGAGAAGCCGATCTCGGGTCCGGTGAGGAGATCAACGAGGCAGAGCGAGGCGACGGCCACCAGCGAAAGCGCGGTCAGGGACAGCTTGCGGCCCACGGCTACGTCAGCAGGGCGCGCACCGCCGCGGCAATGTCGCGGGCCGCGATCCCGGCCGCCTCCAGCAGCTCCGCTGGCTTGCCCGACGTCGGCATGTCGCGCACCGCGAGATGCCGCAGCGCTATGTCGTTCACGCCAAGTGAGACGAGACCCGAAACGACGGCGTCACCGAGGCCGCCCTCTGGCCAGTGATCCTCCACAACGACGAGCCGGCCACCGGTCTCTCGCACCGACTTTGCGATGCCGCGCGCGTCGATCGGCTTGACGGAGTAGGCGTCGATGAGCCGGATCTTCACACCGGCCTTCGCGAGCTCGTCCGCGGCCTTGATGCCCTCGTGCACCGTGATGCCCGCGGCGACGACGGTCACGCGATCGTCGGATCCGCCGCCGCGCACGACGCTGCTGCCCCCGATCGGGAACTCTTGCTCCGGGCCGTACAGGATGGCGGTCTTCTCGCGCGTGGTCCGGATGTATGAGATGCCGCGCAGATCGGCCATCGCGACGACCAGCTTCGCGGTCTGATTCGCGTCGCAGGGATACAGGACGGTGCTCCCGTGCACCGCGCGCATCATCGCGAGGTCCTCGAGCGCCATCTGCGACGGACCGTCTTCGCCGATCGATACGCCCGCGTGCGAACCGCAGAGTCGGATGTTCGCGCGCGAGATCGCGGCCATGCGGATGAAGTCGTAGGCGCGGGTGAGAAAGGCCGCGAACGTCGACGCGAATGGGACGAAGCCGACGACCTGCATCCCCACCGCGACCGCGACCATCCGCTGCTCGGCGATGTACATCTCGAAGAAGCGATCGGCAGCGGTCTTCTTGAAGTCTTCAGCGTGCGTCGAGTTGCTCACCTCGGCATCGAGCACGACCACGTCCGCGCGGGCCGCGCCGAGCGTCGCGAGCGTCTCGCCATACGCCTTGCGCGTCGCGAGAGGCTCGGTGTAGCGCTTCAGGTCCACGGGCTTCGCCGGCGGGAGCGGCGCCGGCCGCCACGCCGGTGGGCTCGGCACATCGAACGCGCGGGAGGGCTCGGCGCCGATCTCCGCGAGCGCCTGCTTCGCCTGTTCGGCGTCGAGCGTCTTGCCGTGCCAACCCGGCTTGTCCTCGAGGAACGAGACTCCTTTGCCCTTCACGGTGCGGGCGACGATCGCCGTCGGACGCGACGCGGATCGAGCGCGCCTGAGCGCGTCGTCGATCTGCGCGAGGTCGTGGCCGTCGATGACGACCGCGTCCCAGCCGAAGGCGCGGACTCGCGCCGCGTACGCATCGGTGTTCCACTCGAGCTCGGTCGGCCCGCGCTGACCGAGGCGATTGACGTCGAGGATCGCCGTGACGTTCTCGAGGCCTTCGTGGCCGGCGAGATCGAATCCTTCCCAGATCGAGCCCTCGGCCGTTTCGCTATCGCCGACGACCACCCACACCTGGAACGGAGCTTTCAGCAGCCGCTTTCCGGCGAGAGCGACGCCGACGCCGATCGGGAGACCCTGACCGAGCGAGCCCGTTGCGACGTCGACCCACGGAAGGATCGGCGTGGGATGCCCCTCGAGACGCGAGCCGAACTTGCGGAACGTGAGGAGCTCGGCGTCGTCGATCGCGCCTGCCGCGCGGAACATCGCGTACACGAGTGGCGACGCGTGGCCCTTCGAGAAGATCAGGTGATCGTTGGCGAGCGAGTCCGGCCTCTGGAAGTCGTAGCGAAGGTGACCCGCGAGCAACACCGCGATCAGGTCAGCCGCGGAAAGCGACGACGTCGGGTGGCCCGAGCCGGCAGCCGTCGAGCATCTGATGCTGTCGGCGCGGAGCTGGCGCGCCAGCGAGCGATACAGATCGAGACGCGTCGCGGACGCGCTCACGGTCGCCACGACCCAACGGTACCGCAGGAGGACCCGCTGGACCGAATATCCTCGGTCGCAGTACGGGGGTGATGGCATGGAGATCGGTCTCTACGGCCTCGGCCGGATGGGCGGCAACATGGTCACGCGTCTGGTCCGCGGCGGGCACCGCGTCGTCGCGGGCAATCGCAGCGCGGGCCCGGTCGACGAGGCGAAGACAGGCGGCGCCGTCGGCGCCTACACGATCGAGGAGCTGGCGAAAGAGCTACGGCCGCCACGCGTCCTTTGGTCGATGGTGCCCGCGGGCGAGGCCACTGACCACACCCTCGACGAGTTCGCGAAGTACGCGAGCAAGGGCGACGTCCTGGTCGACGGCGCGAACTCCTACTTTCGCGACTCCATCCGGCGCGCCGAGAAGTACACCGCGCTGGGCTTCGACTTTCTGGACGTCGGGGTGTCCGGTGGCGTGTGGGGGCTCGAGAACGGCTACTGCATGATGGTGGGCGGCGAAGCGCGGGCAGTCGGTATCGTCAAACCGATCCTCGACACGCTCGCGCCGCCGAATGGCTGGGCCCATTTCGGAAAGAGCGGCGCCGGGCACTTCGTAAAGATGGTCCACAACGGCATCGAGTACGGGATGATGCAGGCCTACGGCGAGGGTTTCGAACTGCTCCACGCCAGCGAATACCAGATCGATATGAAGCGCGTCGCGAACGTGTGGATGCAGGGCAGCGTTGTTCGATCGTGGCTTCTCGAACTCGCGGAGCGCGCGTTCGAGCAGGAGGGCTCCGACTTGAAGAACATCAAGGGCTGGGTCGCCGACTCCGGCGAAGGACGCTGGACGATCCAAGAAGCGATCGCGCATGACGTCCCGGCGACCGTGCTGGCGCACTCGCTCTTCGCCCGATTCACTTCGCGACAGGAAGACTCATACGCGATGAAGGTCGCCGCCGCGCTGCGGAATCAATTCGGCGGTCACGCAGTCAAGAAGTGAGACAGCGGGCGTGACCGTCACACTCGCGAATCCGCTGCGCGAAGGCATGCGACTCGCGCGCACGCCCGAGCCTGCCTGTCTCGTCATCTTCGGCGCGTCGGGCGATCTCACGGCGCGCAAGCTCATGCCGGCGCTGTACAACCTGGCGCTTCAGCATCTGTTGCCCGCTTCATTCGCGGTGATCGGTTCGGCTCGCCGCCGGATGACGGCGGATGCGTTCCGGGCCGAGCTCCACGACGCCGTGGCGGAATTCAGCCGCACCCGGCCGATCAATGAAGAGGTCTGGGCGACGTTCGCGCGCTCCATCGATTACGTCGCGACGCCGGACGACAAGAGCTACGACGAGCTCCGGGAGGTGCTGGCCCGCGTCGACACAGCGATCGGCGCCGGCGGCAATCGCCTCTTCTACCTCGCGACGCCGCCGGCCGCGTACGAGCCGATCATCCGCGCGATCGGCGCGCACGGCCTGCGCGGACAGAGCGGATGGTCGCGCGTGGTGGTGGAGAAGCCCTACGGCCACGACCTGCAGAGCGCGATGCAGCTCACGAGCGTGGTGCAGGAGGTCTTCCGCGAGGACGAGGTCTTCCGCATCGATCACTACCTCGGCAAGGAGACGGTCCAGAACATCCTCGTGCTTCGCTTCGCGAACAGCATCTTCGAGCCCATCTGGACACGCCAGCACGTCGACCATGTGCAGATCACGGCGGCCGAGTCCATCGGCATCGAGGAACGCGCCGGCTACTACGACAGCGTCGGCGCGATGCGCGACATCGTTCAGAACCATCTGCTGCAGCTGCTCGCGCTCGTCGGCATGGAGCCGCCCGCGGCCTTCGACGACCGCTCCGTGCGCGACGAGAAAGTAAAGATCCTGCGCGCGCTGCGACGCATCCCGGCGGATGAGGTCGGGGCGCTCACGGTCCGCGGCCAGTACGGCCCGGGATTCATCGGTGGCGAGCGCGTCCCCGGCTACCGCGAAGAGCATGGCGTCGCGGACGACTCGCAGACCGAGACGTTCGTCGCCCTGAAGTGCTTCATCGACAACTGGCGCTGGGAAGGAACGCCGTTCTACATCCGGACCGGAAAGCGCCTGCCGAAGCGGTCCACCGAGATCGCGATCCGCTTCCGCGCGGCGCCGCATCGCATCTTCACTCGCGAGGCGTCGGAGGGACTCGAGGCCAACGAGATGGTGATCCGCATCCAGCCCGACGAGGGCATCTCCCTGACGTTCGGGGCAAAGGTCCCGATCCAGGGCCTGCGGATTCGCTCGGTGAACATGGACTTCGGGTACGGCGAGTCGTTCATGGTCGATGCCCCCGACTCATACGAGACGCTCATCCTGGATGCGCTCCGCGGCGACGCGACGCTTTTCACGCGCCGTGACGAGGTCGAGCAGCAATGGGCATTCGTCGATCCGATCCTCGCCGGCTGGAACGAGGATCGACAGGCGCTCGCGACCTACGCCGCCGGCACGTGGGGCCCCGACCAGGCGGACGCGCTCATCGCGCGCGATGGCCGCACCTGGCGACGGTCGTGATCGACGAGACGGTCTGGGGCGGACAGGCGACGAGCATCGACGCGCTCGAGCGCGAGCTGGCGCGCTTGCGCCGCGCCGCGCTCGCGCACGCCAAGGAGCGGGGCATCACGCTCGCACGCGCCTCGGTGCTCAATCTCGTGGTGTACTCCGAGCGTGAGGTGCATGCGCGCCGCGCGGCGCGAGCGCTGGAGGAGCTCGCGCTTCGTCACCCTTCGCGCGCGATCGTCCTGCTGGGAGACCGGGACCGCGAGGGCGTCGTCGCGTCCGTGCAGCTGCACTGCCACGTCCCGCAGGCCGACGGCGCGCAGCCGGTGCTGTACGAGCAGATCCTCGCGCGCGTGCGCGGCGACTTCGACGAGCGCGTTGCGAGCGTCGTCATACCGCTGCTCGTTCCCGACCTGCCGGTGTTCCTCTGGTGGACCGGCACGCCCCCGAGCGACGCGCAGCACCTCGACGACCTCGTGACGCTCGCCGACCGCTTCATCGTCGACTCGGCGGACTTCGCGCGGGCCGATCGGACGCTTCCGGAGATCGCGCGGCTCATGCGCCTTCGCGTCGGCATCACCGACCTCAACTGGGCGCGGCTCACGCACTGGCGCGAGCTCATCGCGCAGTTCTTCGACGTGCCCAGCTGGCGGCCGTTCCTGGACGGCATCACCGGGTTGCGCGCGGGATTTGCCGTCGATATGGACGGACGCGACATCCATCCTTCGCAGGCCCTGCTCCTGCTCGGATGGCTCGCGTCGCGCCTGGGTTGGCGCCCGGTCGAGGCGATCGCGCCCGCGGAGGCCGGCGGCCTGCTCTTCCACATGCAGCGCGCGGACGGCGCCGCGGTCATGGTGCGTTTGCGCCCGCGTTTCGAGCGCGGCCTCGAGGCCGGCGACGTGTCGGGCGTCCGCATCCAAGCGGCGATAGGTCCGAGAACGGCCGAGTTCGTGATCAAACGAGCCCCGGACGAGCATCACGCGACGGCGACCGCTGTCGTCGACGGTGTCGTGCGCTCGGAGCGCGTCGTGCCGCTCGCGGCGCTGGGCATCCGCGACCTGCTGGGCGAGGAGCTCGCGATCACCGGGAACGACCGCGTCTACGAAGGCGCGCTCGGTGCGCTGATGGATCTGGCCTGAGCCTTGCGGCCATGAACAACATGCCATCGGACGAAGCCGCGGCGAAGGCGCGCGAGGACGCGCAGGAGGGACGGCTCCTCGCGGGCCGCTACCGCCTCACGGCGCGCATTGACGAGGGCGGCGCGGGCGAGGTGTGGCAGGCCCGCGACGAGCGCCTGGATCGCGACGTCGCGATCAAGATCCTCGGCGCGAACGCCGACGACGCGTTCCGCGAGCGCTTCGCGGACGAGGCGCGCCGAGCTGCCGCCGTCGTGCACCCGAATGTCGTGACGGTCTTCGACGAGGGCCGCGATGGCGCCGACGCATTCATGGTCATGGAGCTCGTCCGCGGGCGGACGCTGCGCGACGTGATCGCCGACCGCGGCCCGCTCCGTCCGCACGAGGCCGCGCGCCTCGTCGCGCAGATCGCGGCCGCGCTCGACGCCGCGCATGAAGCCGGCGTGATCCACTGCGACGTCAAGCCGGCGAACGTGATCGTCGACCAGCAGGGCACGGCAAAGCTCACCGATTTCGGCATCGCGCGCGCCGCGCGGGGACCCCGCGAGCACGAGCTCATCGGAACGGCGAGATACATCGCGCCGGAGCGCATCGAGGGCCGCGCGCCGACGGAGCGGAGCGACATCTACAGCCTCGGGCTCGTCGCGTACGAGCTGATCGCCGGTCGGCCGCCGAACGCCGAGATGGACACCGAGGACCTGCTGCGGGTCCGCTTGGACGGACGCGCGCCGTCGCTGCGAACGGCGCGCGTCGGCATCAATGAAGAGATCGACCAGGTCGTCGCGAAGGCCCTCGCGCGGGATCCCCAGGACCGCTACGCCAGCGCCGGCGAGTTCGCGCGCGGCCTGCTTGCGGCCTCACAGCGCGACGACGCGACCAGCGTGCTGCCGCCCGCGAGTCGGCCGCTGGCCGCGGGCGCCCGGCGCGAGTTCCGCGTCGACACGACCATCGCGCTCCTGGCGATCGTCGCGGTCCTCATCGCGACGCTCGCGATCTTCGCGTCGTTCCAGGGCCGTGCGAGCGACGCGCGCCCCACGACCGGTCCGGCCGCCTCGGCCGCGGCCCGCGTGACCCCGAATGTCGTGGGCAAGGACGTGAACGAGGCGGCGCAGCTCCTCATCGCGGCCGGGTACCGCTCACCGGTGCCGTGGCAGGTCGATCCGCTCGCGCGTGGGGCCGCGTGCAGCGTTGCGCGCCAGGAGCCGGCGGCCGACGCCGCGGTCCAGCCTGGTGCGACGGCGCGCCTCTTCCTCGTGGGTGGCAAGGACTGCGGCGCAAAGAAGGACAAAGACTGACGCGCGTGTCGACCGGTGTGCGGACCGACACGGGCCGCGTTCGGGACGGGAACGAAGACCGCTATCTCGTGCGCGAGGAGCAGGGTGTGACGCTGCTCGCGGTCGCGGACGGTGTCGGCGGCTCGAGCGGCGGCGAGATCGCGGCGGACGCGGCGCTCGCCGAGCTCGGGACGCGGTTTTTCGGCGCGCCTCCGGATCGCCCGACGAGCGACGCGCTTGCGGACGCGCTGCGCGACGCCAACGCCGCTGTCCTCCGCGCCGCGGGGAGCTCGGGACACCGTGACGCCGCGACGACGATCGTGGCGGCGGCGGTGCGCGCGGACCAGGCGATCATCGCCAACCTCGGCGACAGTCGCGCATATCTGATCCGCGACGGCATCTGCCGTCAGCTCACCGAGGATCACTCCGGCGCGATGGAGCACGCGATCACGCGCTTTGCCGGCGATCCGCGCGGTATCCAGCCCGACATCTTCGTCGAGAGCCTTCGCCCCCGTGACCGGCTGCTGCTGTGCAGCGACGGTCTGACGCGACACGTCACGCCCGAGGAGATCGCCAAGGCCGCGGGCAGCGAGGACGTGCGCGCCGCGGCGGCCGCGCTCGTCGATCTCGCCAACGCGCGCGGGGGTCAGGACAACATCACCGTCCTGGTACACGACCCTGGTCGCCCTCGCGCGGCCGCGCGGACCGCCGGTCGCGCGGTCGCGTTCGCGGTGTTCGCACTCCTGATCCTGGTCACCGTCGGAGGCGCGATCGCGGTCCTGTTCGCCGCGAGCACCGTCGCTCCCAGCCAGACGGCGGCGCCTTCCCCCACCGTGACGCCCACGCCGACCGCGCCGCCGTCGCCCACGCCCACGCCCAGCCCGTCACCGACGCCCGAGCCGACGCCGAGCGCGAGCCCCTAGAAGCCCAGGCGCTCCAGGAACCGCCGCGCGAACGGCGATCCCAGCGCGACGGCGAGAGCGCCGACGAAGACCGCCCCCTCGATGACCCAGGCCGCGCCGACGGTCGCGGCCGTCAGCGGGTTGGCGCTCACCGGCGTCGGGCACGAATCGGTCGGATAAAAGGTCGGGTCGTAGTGCCATGTCGGAAGGATCTCGAAGATGCTGCCGATCTCACCGGGGATCGGTAGTCCCGACACATACGGATAGAAGATGACGAACACCGCGGCGGCCACGCCGAGGAAGATCAGGACGGCCCTGCGGCGCCGCTCCCAGAGCACGGCGAGCATCGCGGCCAGGCACAGCAGGTAGAACGGGAGCACCGTGAAGAAGTGGTAGAAGAAGAGGACGCGTGAGATCGGGATCCACGCGACGTACTGCGTGAGCATCGCGAGCGATACGACTCCGAGCGACCACGACCGCGTGCGTATCGCGAGCGCAATGGTGAGCGCGGCCGCGGGCAGCGCTGTCCAGAACAACGCGATGTTGCCGGCGTCGTAGATGTAGCCGTTCGTGCCGCCGGTGCTCTGTCCGAAGTACCAGTAGACCGGCTTGAGATCGAGCGGCCAGCTCCACCACGGCGAGCCCGCGCAGTGCGGCGCGGTCAGCGAGCTGTGATACCAATACATCTGCTGCGTGAGCTCCCAGAGATTCCAGCCGTACGGCGCCGTGGGCCCGCCGAACCAGCGGACGTAGCTGCCGAGATAGATGACCAGCGGGATCACGGCGAATGACGCGAACAGCAGCGCAGCGTTGCGCCCGCGACCGGCGAGCAGATCGAGCGGTCCACCGGTGCCAGGCCGGCCACGCTCGTACGCAAGAGCGGTGACGCCGACCGAGAGAATGAAGACGCCACCCAGCGTGTAGACCGCAGCCCACTTCGACGCGACGCCCAGTCCGAGCAGCACGCCGGCGATCAGCAGGTCCTGCGCGGCGGAGCGTCGCGGCTGATGGCTCGCGACGATGAAGTACCACGCCGCGACGATGAAGGTCGTCACGTAGATGTCGTTCATGCCGATCCGCGCCTGCGCGAACATCGAACCGCAGACCACCACCGCGGCGCCGACGAGCCACGCGGCGACCGGCGAGGCGAACAGCCGCCGCGCGAGGAGCACCAGGAAGAAGGCGAGGATCGCGCCAAGGACCACGCCGGGTAGGCGCCACGCCAGGGCGTGACGACCGGTCTCGACGCGCTCGACTCCGACCGAGCCCGCGACGAGAAGCTTGTCGTCATCGTTGTCGATGCTTACGAGAGATCCGGACACCGGTATCGCCACGAACGGCGATGCGCCGTGGACCTCGACGACCACGAGGCGACCGTCGGCGAGCGCGTAGAGGAACTGCGTCCGCGGGACGACCATCAGGACGGTGGCGCCCGAGGAGAACGTGCCGGTGCGCGGGTTCGCGAGCGAAACGGACTCCCGCTGCCCGTTCGGCAGCTCGTACATATCGAGGGTCGGGGTGTCGGCGCGAGCGACGAAGAGACGATTGGGCGCCTGCGCGTACGCGATGGCGCGACCGGGCCCGCCGCCCGGCAGCTGCCGCGTCTCCAGCGCGGTCGCCGGATCGACGACGCGCACATCGCCGCGCGCGTCGAGAACGTAGAGCTCGGTCCCGTCCTTGTTCGCCGTCGCGGCCGCGCCACCGACCTGTGAGATGAGCGGCGGCGCGTCGATCGCGCTGTAGATGGCCATGCCCGACGCGGTCGCGACGACGATGCGGCCGCCGGAGACGAACAGCGAGGTGATCGGACCGGCCACCGGAAGCGCCACGCGCGGGATCCGGAAGTTGCTGGGTGGCTCCGTGAGTGGACTCTCGAAAAGCTCCGTGTCGGTGACCCAGAGGACCCGTTCACCGTCGAGGACCAGCGCGCGTACGGCGCCCGCGCCCTTCACGAGGGACCGAACCGCGCCGTCGCGGGGGCGCAGCGCGATGTCGCCGTCCGAAGCTGCGAACGCGCGAGTGCCGTCGGCGCCGACCGCGAACGCGACGATGTTCGGCTGCGGCAGCGCCTCGCGACCGACGACACGGTCGTCCCCAAAAGCGAGGATGCCGAGAGCCATGATCTCCTTGGCGAGATGCGGGTGTGTCCACTCGTATGGATCGCGCTGCGCGAGAAGCTCGAACGCGGTGCGCGCGTGATAGACCTCGTCGAAGTACATGTCGCGCGGATGGTCGAGCCGGTAGCCGCGCGTGAGCAGGACCGCAAGCGCGACGAGCAGCGCGACGCTGAGGTCGCGCCGGGTCGGCGCCCGTCCCAGCGCGAGCGCCGCAGGGAGAGGCCACGCGGCGCGCGGCTCGACGGCAGCAGGTGGACGCGCCGGAACGACGCTTCGAGAGGGCGCGAGCCGTGCCTCGCCCCGCACGAGCCGCCAGGTGATCAGGGCGGCGGTGCCGAGCATCACGAGCGCGATCAGGATCTGGCCGTTGCGCGAGAACAGCGTGGTCTCGAGCCACGGCGGCGACCTGAGCTCGTTCTGCCCGTACCGCGTGAACGCGAAGTAAAGCGACAGCGCGAAGCCGAGCGAGAGGACGACGTAGGGCCAGAGCAGCCGTGCGCGCGCTGCCGCGAGCGGGAGCAGCAGCACGAATGCCGGGAACAGGTAACGCTCGTGCGCCCGTGTGGGTAGGAAATAGAAGGCGCAGGCGGCGATCGCGCCCGCGGCGAGGAAGGTCGCGACGTCGCGACGGCGCCACAGCGGCACACACGCCAGCAGCAGGCCCGCCACGAGGAGCACGACGCCGTAGGCGACGAACGCGTTGTCCGCCTCCCAGAAGTCGCCGATGATCGACCAGACGTTGAAGGCGTAGAGCGACGTGTACGGGTAGGTCTCGGAGGCCTTCTTCACGAGGTCGAAGAGCTCCGCTGGTCCGGCCCGGAAGGGCAGCCCGAGCGCCAGCGCCGTGCCGATGCCCGCGACACCGACGCGGAGCAGAGGCTGCCAGCGTCCGAAGCGGATCACCTCGATGAGCACGGCGGCGCCGATCACGACGGCGCCGATGCCGAACTGCGGCTTCACCATCGCGGCTACGGCCGCGAGCACCCCGGCCGTCGCCCAGCGGCCGCGTCCGGCTGCGATCAGCGCCGCGAAGAGCGGAAGCGATCCGACCGCGTCGATCTGCCCCCAATAGGCTCCCGCGAAGATCGCCCCCGGATGAAGCGACCAGAGGCCCGCGGCGAGGATCGCGCTGCCACGTCCCGCGTGACGCCACGCGACCATCGCCGCCCCGGCCGCGATGGCGATGTCGGCCGGGATGCTCGCGGCCTTCACCGCCAAGCGGAGCAGATCGCCATCGAAGAGCGCGCCGAGGAACCAGAGGATGTAGAGATACCCCGGCGGGTAGTCGCTGAAGTAGTCGGGCGCGTAGAAGCCGCGCGGCCCGACCCGGACCATCTGTTCGGCCCAGGCCATGAAGGTCCCGACGTCGCTCGGGAAGCCAGGCGACCGGAGCACGAGCACGCGCAACAGGACGCCCACGGCGATGAGGCCGGCTATCGCGAGATGGGCGCGCCGGTCGCCCTGGACCGACGGCTCGGCCTGCGTCACTGCCAGTAGTCGAACCGAGTGATCGCGACCATCGCGTAGACGTTGATCACGACCGACAGGATCACGATCGCGACGAACAGCCACGACGGGCGCCACCGCCAGCCGGTGCCGCTGCGCGAGTCGCCCGCGACCGCCAGCGCGACGAGGAACGGCTGGGCGTCGAGCGAGAAGCGGTAGCCGAACTGCTGGAAGCCGACCGTCCC